>USKR01000215.1 GCA_900555215.1 uncultured Ruminococcus sp. | reverse complement strand
ATCCTCGGCGGATGCATACTGCCGGACATCATATTCGGAAGTCTTGCAACTCTGATCGGCGCGGTATTTACATGGCAATTGCGAAACAGGAGTAAATATCTGGCACCCCTTCCGCCGATCATCGCAAATGTACTCATCGTACCTTTTGTTCTGAAGTATGGATATATGGTGCCCCTGCCCATTCCGTTCATGATGCTGACTGTAGGTATCGGGGAAGTGATTTCCTGCGCGGTGCTCGGACTGATCCTGCATGCCGCGCTCAGCAGATATAAGGGACTGATCTTCCGCCGGGCGGCGCATTAAAAATCATTACATTAAAAAAATAAATAAGCAGAAAAAACACCAGCCGGAGAAGGACATATTTCCTCTCCGGCTGATATTTTTTCTATTTTTATCGGATATATCCGATAAATACATTGCCGCCGCTCTCTGCCATAGTTTCCATCTCATTGATCCCCACAGTGTTCGCCGCACCGCTGTCCGGGTCAATATAAGTGATATCTGTCGTACTGTATCCGATGAGCAGTACTGCGTGGTCCGCTGACGTAAGAGCGATCAGCGGGCATCCTCTGTTGATGACATAGAGAACCTGGTCCAGAGTACATCCGGTCAGGTCGACTCGCTGCGCATCGTATGATTCCATATACCGTTCACACGCTTCCAGGGATGTTTCCTCCCCCTCTTTTGCAAATGCAGCGGCTTCTGTCGAATACACCAGATCACGGTTGCCCTTCTCCCAGACATAAGCCTGATCCGAGGACACTACCACTCCGGATACCTGTTCTGCTTTCTGCACTGCTTCTCCCGCGCTTTCACACACAGCAGCAAGACGGCCCATGCCATATACATAAAACTTACCGGCATCCTCGTCATTTTCAAAAGTAAGCTCAAGAGGCTCTCTCCCCGATACGAGATCCGCCCCTGTCAGCTCAGGCTCTGTGTCTTCTATTCCGTCCGCAAACGTCAGCCTGATCTCTGTACCTGCAATGTCCGTCGTGTATGTTTCAAGGGTCAGTTTTGTATCCTGCCTCTCTTCATTGTTGGTCACATACTCCGGTGAAGCCGTGATATAGCGGTCACCATCTTTCTGCACGCGATCCAGGGTAAGCAGATTTCCTTCAATAAGTATATCCGTGATATAAAGTCCCTGGTCCGTAAACGCATACTTCGCCTGTTCTTTATTGTGCGAACTGCGGATTTCAACTTCATACATGGGCGTGATCTCCCCGCCAGCCGGAGAAGTTCCGGAATCCTCGGAACGCGCCTTTCCATATACAAAATCACTGTTCACAAAGCCAAGCGGGCGGATGGTTTCTCCATCTGCCGCTTCCACTGTATACCCTTCTCCGCTCTGCAGATCCAGTACCTGGATTCCGTTGACTCCATCCTCCGCAGAAGCTGTTTGATACGCGATCCTGCTGCCATCTTCTGACAGAGTATACTGCTCTTCTGTAAGCCCCTCTGCAAGCACGGTCTGCTCCTCTTCCTTGAGATCCGTCTGATAGAGCTTTCCGCCTGCCATCACATAGAGCACATCCTGCTCCTGAGAATAATATACCATCTTTCCCAGCTCTTCCTCCGCCGCTTCAGGAGATTTGGAACTGGAGATAAACGCCTTCTCCTCAACAATTGACTGCTCCCTGTCATAATAATAGATCGCATTTCCCACTTCTCCCTCATGAATGCCGCGGTTCATATATCCGCAGACCGAAAAAGCGATATTACCTTTGTCGTCCATGCTGATAATGCGCACTGTGTGGCTGCGGTTTCTGCTCCGTGCATCCGATCCTTCCCCGCTGTCGAAGCTGAATACTTCTGTCAGTTCAGAGTTCTCCGCATCAAAAAGCCAGAGGTTATCCGCCTGTACAAAAGCGGCGGCAGTTCCATCCTTATTCTCTTCATACTGCATATCCCCGGAAGCGATCCCGAACAGGATACCGTCATTGTCAAAGGACTCTGCGCTGCCGTCAAAGACCTTCTCCATCTCCCTGTTATAATCCAGCAGATATACTGTTCCCTCCACATACCGGATCCGGAAAAATTCTGATATATTGTACCCCTTATTCTCCCCGGTGTCATCGGTACATGCCGTCTGGTATTCGGCGAGCAGGGATGTGTATACAGAATTACATTCCTTAATATCCCACTCTGTATCACCCAGCACCTGGGGATTTAAGTCGCCCCAGAGGATATGTGTAATATCTGAATGGATATTTACTGTCTGATAGGTTGTATTATCACTCTCCTCGCCGGGTTCAAGGTAAAGCCCCAGCTCCGCCGACTCATCTCCGGCGACAGCCTTTGCATGGAAATCCTGCGCAAAAGCAAGGCATTCTGACGCCGCCAGATCATCCGGGAGAATAATCCTTGTGTAATAGCTGACCGACTGATCCGCATTCGTATGGAGGATCACCTTCAGGACTGCTTCTTCAAACGGTTCCGAAAGCACATCTCCGAGCTGGAAAGTCGTGGTCTCTTCCTCTGCCGGAAGATCAGCCTTTCCCTCTTTATATTTCTCGCTTCCGTCCATTGAATACACTTCATAGCGGATGCCGCTGACCGAACTGCTTCCCTCTTCCAGTCTCATGTTCAGGGATCCATCCTCCCCCAGAGGTATGATCGTATCGCGCATTGACGGGATCTCCATGTCTCCCGCATAACCGGAAAGCGTATTTACCGTTTTCCCGTCGAGAAGAAAAGAAATCCTCGGGAGAGACGGCGCCCCCATATCCACTATCTCATCCCCTGTTCCCCTGTTTATCACCAAACTGCTGATCACCAGCGCCGCGGCAAATATAACCGCCAGCACTCCTGCTTTGATAAGCTTTCTTTTCATTCTTATTGATACTCCCCTTTATTATCCAAAAGCCTCCCCAGCGCGGGTTCAGCTCCCAGGAACTCTGTGCATTTTTTGATTTCTTCGGCTGCTCTCTGATTTTTCCTGCCGGTTTTTACCGCTCTGATCAAAATATTCTTCGGCGTATGCTCCATGTCGATAAACTCCAGCACCTGGGTCTCATACCCTTCTCTCTCCAGATATTTCGCGCGGAGCCCGTCTGTGGCCAGCGCAGCGAAGCGCTCCCGCAAAAGCCCGTAATCCATGACCGGCGCCAGGACCTCGGCGCATCCGTCCCTGGCCGCAAACTGCGCGTTCAGCTCATGCTGGCAGCACGGCACAGAGAGGATCACTTCCGCGCCCCAGCCCAC
Organism: uncultured Ruminococcus sp.; assembly: GCA_900555215.1. Lineage (GTDB taxonomy): Bacteria > Bacillota > Clostridia > Lachnospirales > Lachnospiraceae > Mediterraneibacter > Mediterraneibacter excrementipullorum. The sequence continues at coordinate 234 of USKR01000215.1, read as the reverse complement.
TGCTTTTGCCAGCGCGTAATCCGTGGCTGTGTCGCAGGCGTGGAGTGTGACCACCATGTCTACCCGGTCCACGCCGTCATAGTCCGCGATATCCCCCACGAGGAAGGTCAGCTTGTCATACCCGTACTTTTCCGCCAGCTTCCCGCAGTGATCGATCACGTCTTTTTTCAGGTCCAGCCCGATGATACGGATGTCATATCCTCTCAGCTCGTGGAGATAGTGGTACATGGCGAA
>USKR01000214.1 GCA_900555215.1 uncultured Ruminococcus sp. | reverse complement strand
GCTCCGATCAGTTTTCCGTTCTGAATGATCGGGCTCCCGCTCATTCCCTGGATGATCCCCCCGGTCTTTTCAAGCAGTTCAGGGTCTGTCACGCGGATCACCAAGCCTTTATTTATCTCTGCTCCCGACACGTCGATATCTGTCACCTGAATCTCGTACTCTTTCAATTCATTGTCGATAAAACACCGGATCGTCGCCGGACCTGTCACGATTTCCTCTTTCCGGGCTGTCTCAATAGGGATCTGATCTTCAAACAATTCATCGATTTTGTCTATAGAGCCGTAAATCCCTGCCTCTGTATTTTTGTCAATTTTCCCCAGCACATTATAATTATTATACACTATGATCCCTTCCATACTTCCCGGCGAGCCGTCAGTGCCCCGGATAATATCCTGTATGCTGGTCCGGTATACAGTTCCGTCCGAAATCGACATGAGTACGCTTGTGTCGGTATCGTGGATGCCGTGGCCCAGTGCCCCAAACCGGCTCTGATCAGTGAGAAATGTGACTGTCCCAAGTCCCTGGACATTGTCTCTTACCCAGATTCCCAGCCGGTATTCATCCGGCGCGTACTCTACAGGATCTAATTTTATATCCATTATTTCATCACCTCGGCGGATCGTAAGAATGACCTTGCCTCCGGATATTTCTTCCACTGCTTCCAGCAGTTCTCTTTTACCGCTGATCTCCCGGTGGTCCACCGCTGTGATATAATCGCCCGAACGTACCAGATTTGCTGCCGGCTCATACTCCTTTCCGTCTATACCTTCAATCTGTTCCGTATTAAGCACCATTACCCCGTCTGTCTCCATATAGATGCCGACCGGCATCCCGCCGAGAAGCACCGTGCCTCCGCCTGCTGCTCCTGTACTTGCTTCCGTCTGCTGCAGCGGAATATCTTCTGTTCTTTCCCACGCGCCGTTCCACCCCAATACCAGCGCCGGAACCGCAGCTGCAAGCAGCAAAGACAGATAAAATCTGTATTTCCGGCTTTCCACCACACTTTCACTTCCTTTCTGTTTTAAGGATAATCATCCTTTCTTCGGTAAGAAAAAAGAAACGGATACCTGCGCCGTATCCGTTTCTAGTATGTGTGGCTTTCCGCCTTTTCACACTGGTATTATCTTTCACTCTTTGCCAATTCTTTCATTTCTCTCGCGCTTTCTACGATATGCTCCGTCACGCTTGCTCCGCCGAGGAGCCTTGCAAGTTCTCCTATAGACGCCTCCTCGTCCAGAACCTGGATACTAGTCTGCACGGAATTACCTTCTGCCTCTTTTTTAATTACAAAATGGACATCCGCAGCCGCGGCAATCTGCGGCAGATGCGTAATGCAGATCACCTGACGGCTTTTCCCGATCAGACGCAGCTTTTCTGCCACTCTGCCCGCCGTAATGCCTGAAATTCCCGCATCAATCTCATCAAAAATCAATGTAGGAGTATCTTCTTCATCTGCCAGCACAGCTTTAAGCGCAAGCATAATACGGGAGAGTTCTCCGCCGGACGCAATATTTCCCAAAGCTTTTACCGGTTCTCCCGGATTCACTGCAAGATAAAACTCAGCCTCGTCCCTTCCGTTTGCACTGAATTGTCCGCTGTCCGTGATACGCAGTTCAAGCCTCGTATCCATGAAGTTGAGCTCTGCCATCTGCTCCCGGATTGCCTCCGCAAATTCCGAGGCATATTTTACACGTATCTTGCGAAGCTTGTCCGTCACACTCTCCACTTCAGCCAGAGAGCGTTCCTTTTCTTCTCTGATCTTCTCTCTGTATGAATCATAATCTCTCAGTTCTTCTATTCTTTTCTTTTTTTCTTCGCAATATGCGAGGATCTCATTGACAGAATTGCCGTATTTTGCCTTTAAATGATTGATAAGATTCAGGCGTTCTTCGGTCTCCCTGAACTCATCCTCCGAAAACTCGAAACTTTTTGCATACTCAGAGAGTTCCCGGTTAAAATCATTGAGCAGGCTGTCAACATCCAGAAGCTGGCTGTACAACTGCGCTCCGGTCTCATCAAACTCCGCCGCATCCTGAAAGGCACGGATCGCCCGGCTTAAGCAGTCGCTGGCATTGCCGGCAGCGTCCTCACATGTATAGCGGTATGTCTCTCCCACTGCTTCCGTGATCTTCCTGCTTTCTGTCATCCTCCGGTAAAGTTCTTCAAGCTCTTCATCCTCCCCTGGCACAGGGGCAGCCTCTTCGATCTCATTTACTTCAAATTCCGCAAGGGAGAGTTCCCGCCTTCTCCCTTCTTCATCAAGAGAGCAGGCTTCCTCCTTCCGGCAGATTTCCTGATATCGTCGATAGGAATCTCTCATTTTCTCCTTCACAGGGCGGATTTCCTCTCCCGCGTAAAGATCCAGAAGAACCAGATGATTTTTCCGATGGAGGAGGGTTTGATTATCATGCTGTCCGTGGATATCGATCAGCATGCTTGCGGCATCTTTGAGCACTGCCATGCTCACAGTCTCACCGTTGATACGGCTCAAACTTCTGCCCGGCATCAGCCTGCGGCTGAGAGTAACCATATTCCCCTCAGGGAAAATATCCAGAGCTTCCAGTCTCTTTTTCAGTTTTTCATCATCCACGGTAAAGGTAAGTTCAACCAGTCCGCTGTCTGTTCCGTTTCTCAGCATATCCGCACTGTATTTAGCCCCCAGGGCTAGTCCCACCGACCCTAAAAGGATGGATTTTCCCGCGCCGGTTTCCCCGGTGAGGATATTGAGTCCAGGTCCGAAGTCCACCTCTGTCTCATCTATAAGAGCCAGGTTTTTCACATGAAGGTTCTGTAACATACTGACACCTATTCTCCTTTTGAAACGATCTTCCTGATCTTGTCCATGACAGCCACTGTGTCTTCCACAGTCCGGATCGCACACATGATCGTATCATCCCCCGCAATACAACCCACAACTTCGTTCCATTTCATAGAGTCTACAGCGACTGCGACCGCCATTGCCATTCCGGATACCGTTTTTATCACCAGGATATTCTGAGCCATGTCCATAGATACATATCCATCCCTGAGGACGCGGATATATTTCTCGCTCATTTCCGGCTCATCCTGCCGGTGCACTACATATTTCTGCTTCCCCGCGCCAACGGACACTTTTGTGAGCTTCAGATCCCGGATATCCCTTGATACCGTTGCCTGTGTCACTTTAAACCCTGCCCTGTTCAGGTATTCTGCCAGTTCTTCCTGGGTCTCAATATCATATTGGCTGATTAGTTCAATGATCTTTGCATGCCGGCTGACTTTCATTTCTTTAATTTCCTTTCATCTTTTTGCGCATGGTTTTCATAAAGCTCTCTCTGCTGAGTTTGATCAGCTTTGCCGTCTGGGCGGCGCGTCTGATACAGACCCTCTCCCCTGTGACAAGTGTGGTCTGCTCCGCCCCGTCAAAGCAGAGGGATACCTGTTCCTGCCTGCCGTAACGCCCCTCGCAGACTTCCACCT
>USKR01000213.1 GCA_900555215.1 uncultured Ruminococcus sp. | reverse complement strand
TGAAGACTGCACATTCTGCTCCACGCTTGTAGACCGGATCGTGCCCGGCAGGATCAAGGATGAGGAAGAGATGGCAAGACTGGAAAAGGAGAACGGATATAAAGATCTCCTTCTCGATGTGGGCGAGGTGTTCGGTGTATGGAATATCGAGGGCCCTCAGCGGCTTGAGGAAAAACTTCCGTTTAAGGCGGCAGGGTTGAACTGTCCGGTCGTTCCGGATGTGACTCCGTACAAAAAGAGAAAAGTCCGGATCTTGAACGGCGCGCACACGGGATTTGTCCTGGGGTCTTATCTCGGTGGTTTTGACATTGTCCGCGACTGCATGGCAGATGATACGGTCCGCGGTTACATGAATAAAATGCTCTATGAGGAAGTTATTCCGACCCTGCCATTGGACAAAGAGGATCTGATGCAGTTTGCAGGAGCAGTACAGGACCGCTTTAACAATCCTTTCGTAGACCATGAACTGATGAGCATATCCCTGAATTCCACATCCAAGTGGCGGGCAAGGAATATGCCCAGCCTGATGGAGTATATTGACATGAAGGGAAGCATACCGGCATGTCTGGCAATGAGCTTTGCCGCGTATATCGCCTTTTATACAAACGATATCCAGGAGCTTACCGACCGGGGACTGGTCTGCCGCCGTGCGAAAGGAAATACGTATGTATGCTCGGATGACCGCTGGGTACTGGAATTTTACTGGGATCACAGGGATGACACTTTGGAAGATCTGGTCCATTCAGTGATGACCAATGAGCAGATGTGGGGAAAGGATCTCACAGAGATCGACGGTTTTGAGAAACTCACTGTCCGCAATCTGGAGAAGATCAGGAAGGAAGGCGCGATCGCGGCCTATGCGTCCTGTCTGTAACAGGCATGATATGATCTGAAAAGAGGCTGGGCTGCCGTTTCTGACGATGAAAATTCGTAGAACGGCAGTCCCTTTTTTATTGCCTAATAATAGGGCGTATGATATAATATATAAGATTGCGGACGACTGAAAGTGCCCGAGACCACTGAAAAGCATACCGGAAGAAATGCCGGCGTGTTTTTCAGTAGTTTCGGAGACACCTGTCCGTGAAAGAAAAACGAGTAAATAAAGGAGAAAGACATGTACAAAAAGTATGAAATGGAACTTGCCGGCAGGACGCTGCGCGTTGATGTGGGCAGAGTGGCAAAGCAGGCAAACGGCGCTGTGCTCATGCACTATGGAGATACAACCGTGCTCTGTACTGCAACGGCATCAGAGAAACCGAGAGACGGGATCGATTTCTTTCCGTTAAGCGTAGAGTACAATGAGAGGCTTTATGCGGTAGGAAAGATCCCGGGAGGATTCAATAAAAGAGAGGGGAAGGCATCGGAGAATGCGATTTTGACTGACCGCGTGATCGACCGCCCGATGCGTCCTCTTTTCCCGAAGGATTACAGAAACGATGTGACACTGGAAAATCTGGTCATGTCTGTGGAGCAGGACTGCAGCCCGGAGCTGACAGCGATGCTGGGAGCTTCGATCGCTACAAGCATTTCCGACATTCCGTTTGACGGACCGATCTCCACGACTCAGGTGGGCCTGGTGGACGGAGCGTTTGTGTTTAACCCGACAGCAGCTCAGAGAGAAGTATCTGACCTGGCTCTGACTGTGGCTTCCACAAAGGAGAAGGTCATCATGATCGAGGCGGGTGCCAATGAAGTGCCGGAGGACAAGATGATCGAGGCGATCTTTGCGGCTCATGAGCTGAACCAGAAAGTGATCGCGTTCTTTGATACGATCGTTGCTGAGTGCGGAAAGCCGAAACACAGCTACGAGAGCTGCGCGGTACCGCAGGAGCTGTTCGACGCGATCAAAGAGATCGTTCCGCCGGCAGCTATGGAGGAAGCAGTCTTTACAGATGACAAGCAGACAAGGGAAGAGAATATCCGCCAGATCACAGAGAAGCTGGAAGAAGTATTCGCAGACAAAGAAGAGTGGCTGGAAGTTCTCGGAGAGGCTGTTTATCAGTATCAGAAGAAGACAGTAAGAAAGATGATCTTAAAAGACCACAAGCGTCCGGATGGACGTGCCATTGATGAGATCCGCCCGCTGGCCGCAGAGGTGGACCTGATCCCGAGAGTACACGGATCCGCCATGTTTACGAGAGGACAGACACAGATCTGTACCGTGACGACACTTGCTCCGCTGTCTGAAGCGCAGAGACTGGACGGACTTGATGAGGCAGAGACATCCAAGAGATATATGCACCACTATAATTTCCCGTCCTATTCCGTAGGCGAGACAAAGCCGTCAAGAGGACCGGGACGCCGCGAGATCGGGCATGGAGCCCTTGCTGAGAGAGCACTCCTCCCGGTACTTCCGAGTGAGGCAGATTTCCCGTATGCGATCCGTACAGTATCCGAGACGTTTGAGTCCAACGGCTCCACTTCACAGGCAAGCGTGTGCGCGTCCAGTATGTCCCTTATGACAGCGGGCGTGCCGATCAAATCTGCTGTGGCAGGTATCTCCGCAGGGCTGGTGACAGGGGATACAGATGATGATTACCTGGTGCTCACGGATATTCAGGGACTGGAAGATTTCTTCGGAGATATGGATTTCAAGGTTGCGGGTACACATAAAGGCATCACGGCGATCCAGATGGATATTAAGATACACGGCCTGACAAGACCGATCATCGAGGAAGCGATCGCTGCGACGAAAAAGGCAAGGACCTGCATCATTGACGAAGTCATGAACAAAGCCATCGCAGAGCCGAGACCGGAAGTCGGACCGTACGCGCCGAAGATCATCCAGATGCAGATCGATCCGCAGAAGATCGGCGACGTAGTCGGACAGAGAGGAAAGACGATCAACGCGATCATTGAGCAGACCGGCGTAAAGATTGATATCGAGGATGACGGTTCTGTGTCTATCTGTGGTACTGAGAAGGAAGGAATGGATAAGGCGGCTAAGCTGATCCATACGATCGTGACAGACTTTGAGGCCGGACAGGTATTCGAAGGAAAGGTCGTAAGCATCAAGGAGTTTGGCGCATTCCTCGAATTCGCTCCGGGCAAGGAAGGTCTGGTACACATTTCCAAGATCGCGAAGAAGAGAGTGGACAAGGTCGAGGATGTGCTCAAGCTGGGCGATGTAGTTAAGGCTGTATGCCTGGGCAAGGATAAGATGGGCAGGTTCAGCTTCAGCATCCGCGATGTGGCTGAGTAAAAGAGGAGAAACTGTTGCCGGGACAGCGGTGACATGGACATTCATCCTTCAGAGATCCGATCAAAGATAAAGAGAGTTTAAAAGAGAGACAGCAGCACTGAGTACGGATAAGTGCAGCTGTCTCTCTTTCATGAAAGGGTCGATACCAGACTAAGGGGATTTATTGTCTATATCTGTCGAAGAGAATCTGTTATAATGTACCTGAAAAAACATCATCACAAGAAAAGCGTTTTTAAACATGTAAATAATATGAACAGGGATTATGTGAAAGAACGTG
>USKR01000212.1 GCA_900555215.1 uncultured Ruminococcus sp. | reverse complement strand
ATGCTGCTGGGCGCTCCGGCATTTGGATATCTTTCCGGTGGAAATCAACAGGGCGGATTATCATACCCTTCTGCGGGTGCCCGGGATCGGTTACAAATCGGCGGGGCGTATTGTGAAGGCGCGAAGATGGGGAGGCATTGGCTTTGAGGATTTAAAGAAGATGGGTGTAGTACTCAAGCGGGCGCTGTATTTTATCACCTGCAGCGGGAAGATGATGTATCCAGTGAGAATTGACGAAGATTCGATCACTCGAAATCTTCTCAATACACGAGAGCGGATTCCGGAAGAGGTTGAAAGAATGACGTTCAGACAGCTCTCTCTGTTTGATGACATGGGTATAGGCGGGGGAATACAGGATGAGACAGATTTATATATGTACGGATACAATAACCGGTCTGTATTCGGCGCTCCATGATGCATGGAAGACATGCCGGGACGGGGATGCCGGGATTGAGATCCGGGGAAAAATGCAGCAACAGCTTTTCTGCGAATATCAGACTGTGGAAGAGTGTGAACAGAAAGCCGCGCGCCTGGAGCGGATGATCAAGCGGTATCTGGGATACAATGCATATTGGAATATCTACCATGCGCTGCTTGCCGAAGATGGAGATAAAGGCACTGCCGTATTCAGGACAATGCAGGAATCCAGAAGGATAGGAGACAGCCGCAAGATCATGGATCACCTGGGAAATCCGGACGTGGCGAAAGTGTTTGCCCTGAGTCGGAGTGTGTCCAATGAAGCGCATTTATATGAGGAGTTTATTCGTTTCAGAGAATTGAAAAATGGGATCCTTTTTTCTGAAATAGCGCCGAAGTCTCAGATACTCACCTGCGTGGCAGATCATTTTTCTGATCGCTTCCCTCTTGAAAATTGGATGATATACGATAAGACACACCAAGTTTTTCTGATCCATAAAGCAAAGGAGCACTGGGGAATTGTATGGGGAGAGTCCCTTGACCGTGAAGCGGCGTCTGTGGTTTCGGAAAAGGAGATGGAATATGAGCATCTGTGGAAGGGTTTTTTTGAGTCCATCGCGATCAAGGAAAGAAAAAATCTGAAATGCCAGCAGAACCATCTGCCGCTCCGCTACAGGGAGGGAATGCCGGAGATGACCGATCCGCCGCTTGCATAAAGCGGAAATTCAGATTATGATAGAAACATCATGATGTAAAGGCGGAGTCAGACAGTTGGAAGAAACAATAAGGATCGTTCGCATTTCTGTCCGCAATCTTGTGGAATTTATACTCCGGGAAGGAGATATTGACAACCGGAGCACAGGCGGGCCGGATAAAGACGCCATGCTCATGGGGGGCAGGCTGCACCGCAGGATCCAGAAGAGGATGGGACCGGAGTATCACGCAGAGGTCAGTCTTAAGATGCTGGTTCCATGCGGGGAATTTTCCGTCCAGATTGAAGGGCGCGCGGACGGTATTATCATAAAAGAAGATACTGGGGATGTGACGGTAGATGAGATCAAGGGAGTTCTCAGAGAGCTGTCACACATTGAGCGTCCGGTAAATGTTCATCTGGCACAGGCAAAATGCTATGCCTATATCTATGCGGAGCAGCATGATCTCGGGCTGATAGGAGTGCAGATGACATACTGTAACCTTGATACGGAAGAGGTTAAGAGATTTTCAGAGACATATACAAAACAGGAATTAAAAGTCTGGTTTGAAGATTTGGTAAGACGGTATGAAAAGTGGGCGAGATTCCAGATTGAATGGGAAAAAGAACGAAGCCGGTCGATCCACGGCCTTGAGTTCCCCTTCCCGTATCGTGTGGGACAGCGGGAAGTTGCGGCAGCAGTTTACCGTACGATCCTGAGAAAGAAAAAGCTGTTTATACAGGCGCCTACCGGAGTTGGGAAGACGATATCCACCGTCTTTCCGGCAGTTAAAGCTGTTGGAGAAGGGCTGGGGGAAAAGATCTTTTATCTGACTGCCAAGACCATTACCCGCACTGTGGCTGAACAGGCGTTTCGCACCCTCAGAGAAAAAGGGCTCAGCATGAAGGTCATAACACTCACAGCGAAGGAAAAAATCTGTTTTTGCGAAGAAACAGTATGTAATCCGGAAGCCTGTCCCTATGCAAAGGGACATTTTGACCGTGTGAATGATGCGGTGTTTGATCTGATCACAAGCGGGAACGAAATCACCCGTAAAGCGATAGAGGAGCAGGCGCATACTTACAGGGTTTGTCCGTTTGAACTGGCCCTGGATATCTCTACATGGGCAGATGCGGTCATTTGTGACTATAACTATGTATTTGATCCCGCCGCACATCTGAAAAGATTTTTTTCAGAAGGCAGCAGCCGTGACTATATCTTTTTGATTGACGAAGCTCACAACCTGGTAGAACGCGGGAGAGAAATGTACAGCGCTGAGCTTTATAAGGAGGATCTTCTGGAACTGAAGAGGGCGGTCCGTGCAGAAGCCCCGGCTCTGGCAGGAAAGCTTGAGGCTGTCAACAAGCTGTTTCTTGCATTGAAAAGAGAATGTGAGGATTATCAGATCCTGCCCGGCGTATCTCATATTGCGCTGAAGCTCATGAACCTTCTGACAGAGATGGAAGCGTACCTGGAACAGGCGGCGGATGAAAAGAAGAGGGAACAGGTTCTGGATCTGTATTTCCAGGTGCGTTCTTTTGTAAATATACATGATATTATGGACGAAAATTATGTGGTCTACTGTGAGCTGAAAAATGACGGCAGATTTATGATCAGACTTTTCTGTGTGAATCCGGCAGTGAACCTCCAGTCCTATCTGGAGTATGGCGTGGCATCGGTTCTCTTTTCCGCTACCCTTCTTCCTATCCATTATTATAAGAAGCTTCTCTCTGTAGAAACAGACGATTATGCGATCTATGCGGAGACGTCATTTCCCGGGGAAAACCGCCTTCTGCTCATCGGAACAGATGTGAGTACAAGATATACTATGCGAAGCGCATCGATGTACAGCCGGATCGCGGGTTATATTGCGGGCGCGGCTGAGGGGAAGAAAGGAAATTATATGGCATTTTTCCCATCCTATAAGATGATGCAGGAGGTATATGAATATTTTCTTGAGCAGGCGGGAGAAATTGACGCGGCAATTCAATCCCAGAATATGAGCGAACAGGAGAGAGAAAGTTTTCTGTCTCTTTTCGAAAAAGAGCGAGACAGGAGCTTTGTCGGCTTCTGCGTTATGGGCGGCATTTTTTCTGAAGGCATTGATCTGACGGAAGACAGGCTGATCGGAGCGATAATTGTGGGGACGGGGCTTCCTCAGGTATGCAATGACAGGGAGATCGTGAGAAGATATTTTGAAGACCACGGGATGGCGGGATTTGACTATGCTTATCTCTACCCGGGAATGAACAAGGTGCTTCAGTCCGCTGGACGTGTCATCCGTACAGAGAGAGACAGGGGGCTGATCCTTCTTCTGGATGACCGGTTCCGGCAGAGACAGTACAGGGATATTTTTCCGAGGGAATGGGAGGGGA
>USKR01000211.1 GCA_900555215.1 uncultured Ruminococcus sp. | reverse complement strand
AAGAAAGACTTCACGGTTCTGTGCGATGAAATGGAGAAGCTGGGCGAGGAGATCGGCGTGAGCATCCGCTGCCAGAGAGAAGAGATTTTTGAAAAAATGCACAGACTGTAAGAGAATGAGATTGAGAGGATACAGATATGATCAATATGTATGAAGTGTCAGAGACAAATAAGATGATCGAGCATGAGAATCTGGATGTGAGGACTATCACGCTGGGGATCAGCCTTCTTGACTGCGTTGACTGAACCGCAAGATTTATGAAAAGATCACAAATACTGCAAAAGACCTGGTATCTGTAGGACAGGATATAGAGACGGAATTTGGGATTCCGATCGTGAACAAGAGAATCTCAGTCACTCCGATCGCTCTTGTGGGGGCAGCAGCCTGCAGGACGCCGGAAGATTTTGTCATGGTCGCAAAGACACTTGACCGGGCGGCAGAGACTGTGGGCGTGAACTTTATCGGCGGTTATTCCGCTCTTGTGTCTAAGAGCATGACAAAGAGCGACGAAAACCTGATCCGTTCGATCCCGCAGGCACTTGCAGAGACTGAGCGTATCTGCAGTTCTGTAAATGTCGGCTCCACAAAGACCGGAATCAATATGGACGCTGTCAGACTCTGCGGAGAGATAGTGAAAGCTTCTGCGGAAGCTACAAAGGAGAGAGATTCACTGGGATGTGCAAAACTGGTGATCTTCTGTAACGCACCGGATGACAATCCGTTTATGGCTGGAGCATTCCTCGGCGTCACGGAAGGAGACGCAGTGATCAATGTTGGAGTCAGCGGCCCCGGAGTTGTGAAAAAGGCTCTGGAAAAGGTGCGCGGCAAAGGGTTCGAAGAACTGTGTGAGACGATCAAGAAGACTGCTTTCAAGGTGACCAGAGTGGGACAGCTCGTAGCGGGAGAGGCTTCCCAGCGCCTGGGCATACCGTTTGGCATTGTGGACCTGTCTCTTGCTCCAACCCCGGCAGTGGGCGACAGCGTGGCGGAAATATTGGAGGAGATCGGTCTGGAGAGAGTAGGGGCTCCGGGTACGACGGCAGCTCTTGAATGATCAGGTGAAAAAGGGCGGAGTCATGGCATCTTCCTATGTGGGCGGCCTGAGCGGCGCCTTTATCCCTGTCAGCGAGGATCAGGGGATGATCGATGCGGTACATGCGGGGTCCCTTACATTGGAAAAACTCGAAGCTATGACCTGCGTCTGCTCGGTGGGACTTGATATGATCGCGATCCCGGGCAAGACAAGCGCAGCTACGATCTCAGGGATCATCGCGGATGAGATGGCGATCGGAATGGTAAACCAAAAGACGACAGCAGTCCGGCTTATTCCGGTGATAGGAAAAGATGTGGGAGATATGGCAGAGTTTGGCGGGCTTCTGGGCTATGCGCCTATTATGCCGGTAAATGAATTCGGATGTGAGGCGTTTATCAGCAGGAAGGGAAGGATTCCGGCGCCGATCCACAGCTTTAAGAATTAAGATCAGACATGGAATTATACAAAGAAAGGATCTGCCATCGCCTCGGAAGGCGGCAGAAATGGAGCGGAAGATGACTAAGGTAGCGATCGTTACGGACAGTAACAGCGGGATCACGCAGGACAGAGGCAGAGAACTGGGGATATATGTGCTCCCCATGCCATTCTTTATTGATGGGGAACTGTTTTTGGAAGATATTACTCTGACGCAGGAACAGTTTTATGAAAAGCTGGGGGCGGATTCAGATATTTCCACATCACAGCCTTCCCCCGGCAATGTGATGGAACTGTGGGAGAAGGTGCTCAAAGAGTACGATGAGATCGTTTGCATTCCCATGTCCAGCGGACTTTCCAGTACATGTTTTACAGCAATGTCCATTGCGGCGGAATATAAAGGACGGGTTCAGGTCGTTGATAACCAGCGGATCTCTGTTACCCAGGAACAGTCTGTGTATGATGCCATGAAACTCCGGGATCAGGGAATGTCTGCATCAGACATCAAGGAAGTATTGGAGAGGGAAAAACTTCAGGCGAGTATCTACATTACAGTGGACACCCTGAAATATCTCAAAAAAGGGGGCAGGATCACGCCGGCCGCGGCTGCGATCGGTACCGTGCTCAACCTGAAGCCTGTACTGCAGATCCAGGGCGAGAAGCTGGACGCATTTGCTAAAGTTAGAGGATGGAAAGCAGCGAAAAAGACTATGTTGAATGCCATTGAGAAAGATCTGAACGAGCGGTTTGCAGACGTGAAAAACGACATGGTCCTGGGCATGGCATATACCTGTTCAAAAGAAGAAGCACAGGAGTGGAAGCAGGAGATCGTGGACCGCTTCCCCGGATATGAGATAGTGGAAGGACCGCTGTCTCTGAGCGTTGCATGCCATATCGGTCCCGGGGCAATGGCAGTGACGTGCATGAAACAAGTGTAGAAATCTGGATTTGTGTTTTCGTCCGATTTACTCGATCCCGGGCTCCCGGCAAATCCGGATTTCATCAGCCGATGCCCCCGAAGAATATTCCGAGTATATACACGAGCACAGCCACCCCGCAGAATACATATTTTGTCATCGGTTTAAACCATTTCCCGAGTGTCCGATTCCTGCCGAGCTGTACGGCGTTGCGGGCAAATGTGCTGCCGCAGACCCAGAACATTGTTATCCCGGCGAGGAGCGCTCCCAGAGGGATCACATAGATGGAGATGCTGTCCATCCAGGGACTGAGAAGCCTGCCTTCTACAAAGATGCCTGCGGCGGCAGTCACAGCTCCTACAACTGCAATGGAGGATTTCCTGGACCAGCCGAGCCGTTTCTGGAGCGCTTCAACCGGGCTTTCCAGAAGGTTGATAAGGGAAGTGGCTCCGGCGAAGAATACAGCAAGGAAAAACAGGATGGCAAAGACCTGTCCGAATGGGATGCTCCGGATGACGGCAGGGATGGTGATGAAGAGAAGTCCCGGACCGGAGTTTGGTTCCATGCCGTATGCGAAAACTGCGGGGATGATGACCAGACCTGCAAGGATCGCTGCCAGAGTGTCGAAAAATGACACATATTTCGCGCTGCTCACCACATCAACATCAGACTGCAAATAGCTTCCGTAGACTACAGTTCCGCTCCCGGCAAGGGAGAGTGAGAAAAATGCCTGTCCCATGGCATAAACCCAGGTCTTCGGATCCGCCATTGCGGACCAGTCAGGCTTGAAGAGATAGGAATATCCCGGTGCCGAACCGTCCAGAAAGGCAACTCTGGCTGCAAGAAAAAGGAACAGGAAAAAAAATGCAGGCATCATGACTTTGTTCATGTTTTCGATTCCCCGGGAGATGCCGAATGACATAAAGATCAGTACAAGGATCAGACCGAGGAGATGCCACGGGATGCTTCCAAATTCCCGGGAAAGTTCTGTGAATACAGCGGCGGGATCTTCTTTATTTACAATGCTGCCTGTGATGGAATCAGCGAGAAATTTCAGGATCCATCCGATGATCACGCTGTAGCCGATGGCAATCCCAAGGGAACCGATCACAGGGAT
>USKR01000210.1 GCA_900555215.1 uncultured Ruminococcus sp. | reverse complement strand
ATGGGAATAGGGGACGGCGTGATCCCGGCCATCCTGAACATGGATATTTTCGATGATATCTGTATTGTGACAGATGAAGAAGCGATACAGACTTCGCGTGAGCTGGCATCTAAGGAAGGGATCATGTGCGGCATTTCATCTGGCACGAACGTGGCGGCAGCGCTGAAGCTGGCGAGAAAGCTCGGGGAAGGCAAAACCGTAGTCACCGTGCTGCCGGATACTGCGGAACGGTATTTCTCTACACCGCTGTTTGATGAATAAGAATTATTATGAAAATACAGAAAGACCAGTTCCTTGGAGAAGTTTTTCGAGGGGCTGGTTTTTATAGTGATAATAGTAATAGTGACAATCCTGGCAGCCCCTGCGGTCAGATTGTTATAACAAATTCTTGTAAAATCCCTTGACTTTCCAATATAAACGTAATAAACTAGTCTAGCGTGCATGAAAAGGCATCGTTCTTTTTGTGCGCTTAAAATGGATAATGACAAAATTATCCGCAGCCACTTGCGGCATGAGCCGTGAGGTAACGAATAATTCATAGGAGGTGAAAAGGAATGCCAACATTTAACCAGTTAGTTAGAAAAGGACGTCAGACTTCTGAGAAAAAGTCTACTGCACCGGCACTTCAGAAAGGATACAACTCTCTGAAGAAACGTGCGACAAACGTATCCGCACCGCAGAAGAGAGGTGTGTGTACAGCTGTTAAGACTGCTACACCTAAAAAACCTAACTCTGCTCTTAGAAAAATCGCCAGAGTTCGTCTTTCTAACGGAATCGAAGTAACAAGCTACATCCCGGGCGAGGGACACAACCTTCAGGAGCATAGCGTTGTTATGATCCGTGGAGGAAGAGTTAAGGACCTGCCTGGTACAAGATACCACATCATCCGTGGTACACTGGATACAGCAGGTGTTGCTAAGAGACGTCAGGCTCGCTCCAAATACGGCGCGAAGAGACCGAAAGACGCTAAGAAGTAATGAACACTTAATGAGTTCAAGCGTACGCGAAGAACGAATTTAGTGTGAATACTGTTCTTCGGAACTTGGCGAGGTATTCCACGAGCCTGGTAAGAAGAACTGCCTTAGCACAAAGTAACTAAAGTGTTAAATCGTATCACAAACAGAACTATGATTATCGTAGGTTGCGGATCTTTATAGATATAGTCCCGCGGCCGCGAGCACATGCTATGCGATTCCATAGAAAGACACATGTGAGTACCGATGAATTAATCCCGGGCAAGACCGGAAAATATGATTAAGGAGGGAAGGACCGTGCCACGTAAAGGACATACTCAGAAAAGAGATGTATTAGCGGATCCGATATACAACAATAAAGTTGTTACCAAACTTATCAACAACATCATGCTGGATGGTAAGAAAGGCGTAGCACAGAAGATTGTATACGGAGCATTTGAAAGAGTAGAGGCAAAGGCTGAGAAGCCGGCGATCGAGGTGTTCGAGGAAGCAATGAACAACATGATGCCGGTTCTCGAGGTTAAGGCTAGACGTATCGGCGGTGCAACATATCAGGTGCCGATCGAGGTTCGTGCCGACAGACGCCAGGCGCTTGCTCTTCGCTGGCTGACAATGTACTCCCGTCAGAGAGGCGAGAAGACAATGGAAGAAAGGCTGGCTAATGAGATCCTCGACGCAGCGAACAACACAGGCGGCGCTGTGAAGAGAAAAGAAGATATGCACAAGATGGCAGAGGCAAACAAGGCGTTTGCTCACTATCGATTCTAATAGGAGGAAAAAACCTTGGCTGGAAGAGAATATCCATTAGAGAGAACCAGAAATATCGGTATCATGGCGCATATCGATGCGGGTAAGACAACGCTGACAGAGCGTATTCTCTACTATACCGGTGTTAACTACAAGATTGGTGATACACACGAAGGTACTGCTACCATGGACTGGATGGAGCAGGAGCAGGAGAGAGGTATCACGATCACTTCAGCCGCTACGACATGTCACTGGACTTTGGAAGAGAAGACGAAACCGAAGCCGGGTGCACTTGAGCATCGTATCAATATTATCGATACTCCGGGACACGTTGACTTCACCGTAGAGGTTGAGCGTTCACTCCGTGTACTTGACGGCGCTGTAGGTGTTTTCTGTGCAAAGGGCGGCGTTGAGCCTCAGTCAGAGAACGTATGGCGTCAGGCAGACACATACAATGTACCGAGAATGGCATTCATCAATAAGATGGACATCCTTGGAGCTGATTTCTACAACGCGGTAGATCAGATCAAGACAAGACTCGGTAAAAATGCAATCTGTCTTCAGCTTCCGATCGGAAAAGAAGACGAGTTCAAGGGAATCATCGACCTGTTCGAGATGCAGGCTTACATCTACAATGATGATAAGGGTGACGACATCACTGTATGCGACATCCCGGAAGAAATGCAGGATGAGGCAGAACTGTATCACACAGAGCTGATCGAGAAGATCTGTGAGCTCGATGATGACCTGATGATGGAATACCTGGAGGGTGAAGAACCGTCCGTAGACGCGCTGAAAGCCGCACTGAGAAAAGCTACATGCGAATGTACAGCTGTTCCGGTATGCTGCGGTTCCGCGTACAGAAACAAAGGTGTCCAGAAACTTCTGGATGCAGTTCTTGAGTTTATGCCTGCTCCGACAGACATCCCGGCTATCAAGGGTGTTGACGAGGACGGCAACGAGGTTGAGAGACATTCTTCTGACGAAGAGCCGTTCTCTGCACTCGTGTTCAAGATCATGACAGACCCGTTCGTAGGTAAGCTTGCTTACTTCAGAGTTTACTCCGGTACAATGAACTCCGGTTCCTATGTGCTGAATGCGACAAAGGGCAAGAAAGAGCGTGTTGGACGTATCCTTCAGATGCATGCCAACAAGCGTGAAGAGCTGAGTAAGGTTTACTCAGGAGATATCGCTGCTGCGATCGGATTCAAATTCTCCACAACAGGAGATACGATCTGTGACGAGCAGCACCCTGTAATCCTTGAGTCTATGGAATTCCCAGAGCCGGTTATCGAGCTCGCGATTGAGCCGAAGACAAAGGCTTCTCAGGGCAAGCTGGGTGAGTCTCTTGCAAAACTTGCAGAGGAAGACCCGACGTTCCGTGCTCATACAAACCAGGAGACAGGACAGACAATCATCGCCGGAATGGGCGAGCTTCATCTTGAGATCATCGTAGACAGACTTCTGCGTGAGTTCAAGGTAGAGGCAAATGTCGGTGCTCCGCAGGTTGCTTACAAAGAAGCGATCACCAAAGCGGTTGACATTGACAGCAAATATGCAAAACAGTCAGGTGGACGTGGTCAGTACGGACACTGTAAAGTTAAATTTGAGCCAATGGATGCAAACGGTGAGGAGACATACTCCTTCGAGTCTACTGTTGTCGGCGGATCTATTCCGAAGGAATACATCCCGGCTGTAGACGAAGGTATCCAGGACGCGATGAAGTCCGGTATCCTCGGCGGATTCCCGGTAGTAGGCGTTCACGCGAACTGCTACGACGGAT
>USKR01000209.1 GCA_900555215.1 uncultured Ruminococcus sp. | reverse complement strand
CATGAAAAACCGCTGCCTTTCCCCCTTGTTTTCTTGTAATTCCCGAAATCTTACTTTCTGTTCTCGCAGGTCTGATTTCCGACTGTACAGGATGTCTTACATGCTGACTGGCAGGATGTCTGGCACTCTCCGCATCCGCCCTTTTTCACTGTATTATTTAATGTCTGTGTATTTAATGTCTTAATGTGTTTCATGTCCTGTCCTCCTAATATTCTACAACATATTGCTTCGGATATTATATCACAGGTTCCGGGGATATGGAAGCCTTTTTTTCACGACACCATCCCGCCCAGCATGCCGCCTCCCGCGCACAGAAGAAACGTTGTCAGCAGATTCATAAGCTCTCCCTGTACAGAGTGATATACTCCCAGCGAGATCAACAGGAGCAGCACGAAATACAGGATTCCTGCGAGCAGCCCCCAAAGAAATTTCTTTACCCCGGTCAGCTTTCCGATCACAAATCCTCCCGCAAATGTGGATATTACATAAGTCAGTATGATCCCCGCATTTACATTTTCTTCGCTCAATCCTGCTTTGTACAGAAGGAGCGTAAGGATCAGGAGCATGATCCCTGTCACAACATACGCGCACAAAAGCGACTTCAGCATCCTGACTGCCGCCTGTTCTGTTCCCTTTTCTCCTGCCGCTCTGCCTGATGTTTTTTTGTCCATATTCTATCACCCTCCCGGCAAACGATCATCCGCTTTCCTGCCCTGCTGGTAAAGCTTATGTTTGTCCGGAAAGATTTATTCCATAAAATTCCTATCCCATCTGCCGCCCGAGGAAATCCGCAGCGCTGTACGCCACCCTCTGCTCCACTTCTCCGAACCGCCTTTTTCCGTCCTTATTAAGCATTGCCACAGCCCCTATCACGTCGCCCTCGCAGATGATCGGACAGATAACTTCATCAAAATAATCTTTCATATCCGCAGTCACTTTGATATAGGAGTTGTCTCCATTCCTTGCAAGGATCTGCAAGCGCTCCTTCATGGCTCTTCCCAGCTCCTGTCCGATGAACTGATCCTGGAGCTCTTTCCTTCCGCTTCCCGCCGACGCCACCACCTGGTCTGTATCCGTGATACACACTGTGCACCCCATCGTCTGGGAAAGACTTTCCGCATACAGCTTTGCCAGATTTCCCAGCTCTCCGATAGGCGAATACTTTTTCAGGATGATCTCTCCCTCCCGATCCGTAAAAATCTCCAGAGGATCTCCTTCTCTGATCCGGAGCGTCCTCCTGATCTCCTTCGGAACGACGACACCAGGTCGTCGATCCGCCTAACTATCCCCGTTGCTTTCATATAAAAAACCTCCGTTTTACAGATATCTGCACATTTTACTGTTTTCTGTCAGTAAATGTAGTATCTGTAAAACAGAGGTTTTTATTCATCGGCTATTGTGCCATTTCTTTATACTGCTGTGCAATATTCAGGGTATGGTCGCCCATACGTTCAAAATCAGTCAGCACTTCAGAGAATACGATTCCGCTCTGTGGTTTGCATTTTCCTTTCTTAAGACGCTGGAGCTGCTTTTTAAAATACTTGTCGCGCATGTCGTCATTTTTCTGTTCCATGACAACCGCCCTGCTCAATACATCATCCACATTCTGCGGTATAACATCTTTGACATTGTCCAGAGCGTTCATGCACTGCTTTTTCATCTCATCCAGCTCTTCAAGGACATTTTCCGAGAACTGCTGATCCCACTTTTTCATGTCATCCGCATACCCGGCAAGATTGACTGCATGGTCTCCGATCCGTTCCAGATTGCTGATGATCACATAATAACCATTGATCTGGATAGAGTCTGACGTAGATTTCTCGCTGCTCATCAGGCTTACGATGTATTCTGATATTCCTTTATTGAGAAAATCAATATACTCTTCTCTCTCTGAAATCCTCTGGCGCAGCTTCTCATCATAATTGATCAAGAGACTGAAGGCGTCATCAATGTTTTTTGACACCATACCCTGCATACGGCCTACTTCATCGCGCACCTGAGATACTGCGACCGCGCTGTGTCCGATGGCATAAGAAGACTCAAACGGGCGGATGTATTTCAGACGCAGGTCCTCGTCATCCTCTTTCTTGCTGTCCGGAAGGATATGCGTTGCTGCTTTTGCCATATATGTACCAAACGGAAGCAGGATCAATGTGGTCACAATATTAAAGATCGTGTGCGCGTTCGCGATCTGCGCCACCGGATCTCCCGGCGTAAGCGACTCGACCAGCTCCACATAAGGTGTTGTCATACAAACGATCGTAAATATCGTTGTGCCGATGATATTAAACATCAGGTGGATCACTGTTGTCCTTCTGGCGTTGACCTTTGTCCCGATCGATGCCAGCACTGCCGTGATACATGTACCGATGTTCTGTCCGAACAGTACGTATACCGCGCTGGACAGAGGGATCATCCCTGTAGCCGCCAAAGCCTGAAGGATACCCACTGACGCGGAAGAGGACTGGATAACAGCCGTAAACACTGCGCCGACCAGAATGCCGATCAGCGGATTGCTGAACTGTGTCATCAGATTGATAAATGCTTCGGAATCCTGGAGCGGCTCCATAGCAGCTCCCATCATATCCATACCCATAAATAATACGCCGAGCCCTGCAAAGATGCTGCTGATATGATGCACGCGTTCGCTTTTAACGAACATCATAGCCGCTACGCCGGCGATGGCAAAGATTGGCGCGATCGCGCCGATATCAAGGGCAATGAGCTGTCCGGTGATGGTAGTTCCGATATTGGCTCCCATGATCACCCACACAGCCTGGTTCAGCGTCATAAGCCCTGAGTTTACAAATCCCACGACCATAACCGTGGTAGCAGAAGATGACTGGATGACTGCCGTGATCACGGCGCCAACAAGCACACCTTTAATACGGTTAGATGTCAGTTTCTCAAGAATCGATTTCATCTTATTGCCGGCGGCAGCTTCCAGACCAGTGCTCATCATCTGCATTCCATACAGGAAGAGAGCAAGACCGCCAAGCAAAGAGAGTATGTCTGTTATCCCCATTTCTCTTTCTCCTTTGCATGATCCTTTTTTCAGTATGCTGTTTTCCGTTTATTCCTTAAGTTGTGCATTCACGCACCATTTTAAAACTACCATGCAGGATCACTGACTGTCAATTACTATTTAACATTTTATTTACTCTTGCTTTACTGTATTTTAACCCTCATTTTACAATGTATTGTTTTCCTGTGGATAAAAAGCGCCGAAAAGGTACATTCATGCGCTTTACACGGACACTTTATTCTGCTAAAATCATGAAGTATGAGGAGTGAAATGAGCAATGAGTTTGAAAATACCCATCGAGACCTCCGCGCGCCATATCCATATCACGCAGGAGGATTTTGAGACTCTATTCGGACCGGGCACAAAGCCCACGTTTGCAAAAGAATTAAGCCAGCCCGGACAGTATGCGTGCAAAGAGCGCCTGACTGTCGTGGGCCCGAAGGGAAGGTTTGAAAAAGTCGTCATACTGGGGCCATGCCGTA
>USKR01000208.1 GCA_900555215.1 uncultured Ruminococcus sp. | reverse complement strand
CATTTGAAGGCGGATGGAGCAAAGTGAAACTGTATTTTATGCTCGGTCTTCCGACGGAGACAGAGGATGATATGAGGGAGATCGCCCGTCTGTCTGACCGGGTGGCTCGCAGATACTACGAGATTCCCAAAGACCAGAGAAATGGAAAATGCCAGATCACGGCAAGTTCATCTTTCTTTGTGCCCAAGCCCTTTACGCCGTTTCAGTGGGCATCCATGTTCCCGGCAGAAGAATATACAAGACGCGCTTTGATCGTGAAGGATGAATTTCAGGCGCAGTTAAACCGCAAGAGCTTGAAATATAACTGGCATGACGCACAGACCACGGTCCTGGAGGGTGTTATGGCACGAGGAGACCGCAGGGTCGGACGTGTGATCGAGGAAGCATACCGACTGGGATGCCTGTTCGATTCATGGACAGAATGCTTCGATAATGACCTGTGGATGCAGGCATTTGAAAATACAGGAGTGGATATTGATTTTTACAACTTAAGGCAGCGCGGGGCGGACGAACTTTTTCCATGGGATTTCATTGATATCGGGGTGAGCAGGAAATTCCTGTACAGAGAATGGGAAAAGGCAATGAGCGGAGAAGTCACGCCCAACTGCCGGATGCAGTGTTCCGGCTGCGGCGCTGCGTCGTTTGGAGGAGGTGTCTGTTATGAAGGCAAGAATTAAATTCAGAAAATACGGTGTCCTTCGTTTTATCGGACACCTGGATGTCATGCGTTTTTTCCAGAAACTTATGAGGCGCGCAGACATTCCTATCGCGTTTACAGCAGGGTACAGCCCTCATATGATCATGTCTTTTGCAAGCCCGCTTGGGATCGGACTGACAAGCGACGGAGAATATCTGGATATCGAGCTGACAGCCCCTGTGGACAGCAGGGAAGCTGTAAAGCGTATGAACGAGGAATGTGTAGAAGGAATCGAGATTATCAGTATCCGCCAGATT
Source organism: uncultured Ruminococcus sp. (assembly GCA_900555215.1). GTDB lineage: Bacteria > Bacillota > Clostridia > Lachnospirales > Lachnospiraceae > Mediterraneibacter > Mediterraneibacter excrementipullorum. The sequence goes on along the minus strand of USKR01000208.1, from coordinate 2,573 downwards.
TCGGATGAAAAGAAAATGACAGGGATGACGATCCTTGCAGCGGCAGACTATCTCATCTCCGTAAAGAAAGGCGCGCTTCCAGAGAACTGGAAAGAGGCATTTGCAGATTTTATGGCGCAGCGGGAGATATGCGTTATTAAACAGACAAAGCGCAGCGAGAGGGAAGAAGACATCCGGCCGCTCATCTTTAGGTGGGAGATACAGGGAGAGAACATCTGGCTCCAGCTTGCAGCGGGAAGCAGGAATAATCTAAAGCCGGATCTTGTGATGGATACGTTCCTTTCTGTATGTGCGATCCCGGAAGATTCCGTTTCGTTTGCATATCACAGACTGGAAATGTATGCAGATAAAGGAAAGGACGGAGAGAGAAACCTCGTATCCCTGGAATCACTGGGACAGGAGATATCAATGTAACACTTTGGAGTACAGGGAAAGGAAGAAGTAAATTGGAACGGAAGATCCTGATAGAAAAACGTGAAAACAGGATACGGACTTTTTTTCTTGAAGACGGGGATATCGTAGAGATCCACAGTGCCGCGGAAGAAGAGTCAGGAAGCGGAAGCTGCAGGCTTGGGGATGTCTATATAGGTAAGGTGAAAAACATTGTCCCCAATATCGGAGCGGCTTTTATTGAAATCGGAAATGGCGTGAACTGTTATTATGATATGAAAGATGCGAAAAATTCTTTCTTCACTCATAAATCAGGGAAAAAAATGCTCTGCATCGGAGATGAACTTGTTGTACAGATCAGCAGGGAAGCAGTTAAGACAAAAGCGCCCACTGTGACAGGCAGCATCAGCTTTACCGGAAGATATGCGGTACTGACCCATGGGAATACCCGGATCGGTGCTTCTTCTAAGATCCCGAAGACTCTGAGGGATGAATATAAAGAAAAGCTGAGCAGCTTTCAAAATGAGAGATACGGGATTATTGTCAGGACGAATGCCAAAGACGTTCCTTTTCAGGATGTGCTTGATGAAGTAAACTGTCTCAGAGAAGAATATGAAGCCCTTTTTCAGACAGCTTCCACTAGAAAGTGCTTTTCCTGCCTGAAATCAGCACCTCCTTCCTATATCCTGGATCTGAAAAATGTCTACATGGATGGAATGCAAGATATCATCATAGGCGACAAAGAGTTGTATGCAAGAATACAATCCTTTGTCCGCACAGAACTGCCGGACAAGCTTCCGCTTCTGAAGCTTTACGATGACCCTGCATTTCCGCTGGATAAGCTTTACAGTACACAGACAATCCTGGAAAAAGCGCTGGCAGAGCGCGCATGGCTCAAGACAGGAGGATATCTGATCATTCAGCCCACAGAGGCATTGACCGTTATTGACGTGAATTCCGGAAAGAGGGCGGCAAAAGCAGGAAGCAGGGTACAAAGCGAGGACGGAGCAATGAAAGTCAATCTTGAGGCAGCAAGAGAAGCTGCAAAACAGATCCGCCTGAGGAATCTTTCCGGAATCATAGTCGTCGATTTTATAAATATGGATTCAGAGGACAACACACAGCGGCTCCTGCACGAATTCCGCTTTCATCTCGCAAAGGATCCGATCCAGACAACGCTTGTTGATATGACGCCTCTCGGACTTGTGGAGATTACCCGCAAAAAAGTCCGCAGACCGCTGTACGAAGAGGAAAATTATCATTTACAAGCCCGCAGGGAAGCGTTATAATATTTTACCGAGAGTGCGCCGGACCGGCGCTGATCCTCTTCAGTATGCACAAATATGCCCGCTGAGAGGATACGAGTGAATCACATTATGATAAAAGTTCGGCATTTGGAGGAAGAAAAAGAATGAAAAAAGTAGTGAAGTTTGGCGGGAGCTCCCTGGCAAGCGCTGATCAATTTAAAAAGGTGGGGGCGATCATCCATGCGGACGAGCACCGGCGGTATGTCGTGCCTTCTGCTCCCGGCAAGCGCTTTTCCAGCGACACAAAGGTGACGGATATGTTGTATGCCTGCTATGAGGCTGCTGTAAATGACAAAGACTTTTCAGGACAGCTTGCTGATATTAAGGCGCGATATCAGGAAATCATTGACGGCCTGAATCTGGACTGCTCCCTTGATAAGGATTTTGAGATTATCTGCGAAAATTTCCGGAATAAGGCAGGAGAAGATTACGCTGCTTCCAGAGGAGAATTTCTGAACGGGAAGATCATGTCATCTTATCTTGGATTTGAATTTGTTGACGCGGCGGACGTTGTTCGGTTTAATGATGACGGTTCTTTCAACGCCGAAGTAACAGATCAATTGCTCTCGGCAAGGCTGAAAGATATGGACGCGGCTGTTGTGCCCGGGTTTTATGGAGCAAGGGAAGACGGGACTGTGGTGACATTTTCCCGCGGCGGTTCAGATATCACAGGATCCCTGGTAGCGCTTGCGGTGCATGCAGACCTGTATGAGAACTGGACTGACGTATCCGGCTTCCTCATCGCAGATCCCCGGATCGTAAAGAATCCGAAATCCATTGAGACGATCACTTACAAAGAGCTGAGAGAGCTTTCTTACATGGGAGCAAGCGTTCTCCACGAGGATGCGATCTTCCCGGTAAGAAAGGCAGGCATCC
>USKR01000207.1 GCA_900555215.1 uncultured Ruminococcus sp. | reverse complement strand
CTTGACAACTCCTTATAAACTCTTCAAAATATCTTTGTAGACCGGCATGAGGTTACAGAAGGGTTTGTAAGGAGTTTTTTATTTTATGAACATTATCAATATTGAACATATCAGCAAGATCTATGGGGAAAAGACCATATACGAGGACGCGTCTTTCGGCATCCAGCAGGGAGACAAGATCGGCATCGTAGGGATCAACGGCACAGGAAAATCCACCCTGCTTAAAATGGTGGCAGGGGAGGAGGTCCCGGATGAAGGGCAGATCATAAGACAGAACGGACTTAAGATCGCCTATGTCCCCCAGAATCCTGCTTTCCCGGAGGGAGCGGATATCCGCTCCTATGCCTTTGAGAAGGGAGCAGGGGAGGACTGGCAGGTGGAGAGCAATCTGACGGAGCTGGGGATCACGGACCTGGATCAGAAGATCGAACATCTCTCCGGCGGACAGAAGAGGAGAGTGGTCCTGGCAAAGACCCTTGCCGGAGATTTTGACGTACTTCTCCTGGACGAGCCCACGAACCATCTGGACGGGGCGATGATCGCATGGCTGGAAGAGTATCTGAGGGGATACAGAGGGACCATCCTCATGGTGACCCATGACCGGTATTTCCTTGATCGTGTGACGAACCGGATTCTGGAGATCAGCCACGGGAAGATGTACGGATATGATGCGGATTATTCCGGCTTCCTTGAGCTGAAAGCGGCAAGGGAGGAGATGGAGCTTGCCTCTGAGCGGAAGCGTCAGAGTATCCTGCGGATGGAGCTGGAATGGGCGAAGCGGGGATGCCGCGCCAGAACCACCAAGCAGCGGGCAAGGCTGGAGCGCCTGGAAGCTCTGAAAAATGGAAAAGCCCCTGTGCAGGATCAGACGGTGGAGCTGGGGTCCGTGGAGACCCGGATGGGAAAGAAGACCATCGAACTCCATCATGTGAGCAAGCGCTATGGAGAAAAGAAGATTCTTGAGGATTACAGCTATATCGTTCTAAAAAACCAGCGGCTTGGCATCATCGGTCCCAACGGATGCGGGAAGTCCACAGTCATGAAGATGATCGCCGGGCTGGTGGAGCCGGATTCCGGAGAGATCGAGATCGGGGAGACGGTGCGGATCGGGTATTTCGCGCAGGAAGAGCACCATATGGACGACGCGCAGAGGGTCATTGATTATGTAAAGGATATCGCAGAATACATTACCACAACAGACGGGAAGATCAGTGCCTCCTCTCTGCTGGAGCGGTTTCTGTTCACGCCGGATATGCAGTATGCGCCTATCGGCAAGCTCTCGGGCGGAGAGAAGCGGCGCCTTTATCTCCTGGGGGTCCTTGCGGAGAATGCAAATGTACTTCTTCTGGACGAGGCGGGGAACAACCTGGATATCCCCACCCTGACCATTCTTGAGGATTATCTGAACTCCTTTACGGGGATCGTGATCGCGGTCTCCCACGACCGGTATTTCCTGGACAATATCGCGGACCGGATCCTGGAACTGGACGGGGAGGGGCATGTGACCCAGTATGAGGGCGGATATACGGACTATCTGGAAGCAAAGAAAAGGAAAATGGCATCCGATGACAGAGCGGGATATGCAGGCGCAGCGGAAAACTCCCGGCAGAAAGAGAATACGGTGCGGAGTGGAAGCGTGCCGGGCGGGGCATCGGAAAGCATGAAAAAAGGCGGAAAGAGCTGGAAACAGGACCAGCCACAGAAGCTGAAATTTTCCTATAAAGAGCAGAGGGAGTACGAGACCATTGACGACGACATTGCCGCGATCGAAGCAAAGCTTGAGACGATCGGGCGGCAGATCGAGGCGAACGCCACCAATTCAGTAAAGCTTAAAGAACTGCTGGAAGAGCAGGAAAAGACACAGGAAGAGCTGGATGAGAAGATGGAACGGTGGGTGTATCTGAACGATCTGGCGGAGAAGATCGCCGGGCAGGGGTGACCTCTTACACTGATATTGCAGGAGAAACATTACTTATGAAAAAAGGATTTCGTAAATTTTTCTGGCCCATACTGATCCTGGCAGACCTTGCCATAGCAGGAACCGTTTTTTGCCTGATCTGGCTTCAGCCTGACTATTCTGCAGCCCAGAAAGAGAACTCTCATCTGATCGGGCTGAGTTATATGACAATGAACAATGAATTTTATAAGATCATGAGTGAAGAAATCAATGCCAGGATCGAGGCGGAAGGAGATCGTATCGTTATGCGGGACCCGGCTCTTGACGCGGACCGTCAGATCGAGCAGATCGAAGAAATGCTGGATATGGGCATTGACGCCCTTGTAGTGACTCCGGTGGATTCAGACAGACTGGTAGGGGTCCTCGAAAAGGCAAAGACACAGGGGGTATTTATCATCGTACTTGATACGAATATATCCCAGGATGAACTGGCGGACTGTACGATCACATCTGATAATTACAATGCAGGTGTGATCGTAGGAGAATATTTCCTTACACAGTGTGACAGTGCGAGAGTTGTAGTGATGACCCATGAGACGACTGAGTCCGGGAGACAGAGAGTAAAGGGATTTCTTGATACTGTGTCTGACGCAGAAGGGATAGAGATTGTAAAGAAAGTGGAATGCGAAGGGCAGGTTGAGATTGCCATGCCTGAAATACAGGAGGTCATCAATTCCGGTCTTCAGTTTGACAATGTGTTTTGCCTCAATGATCTTGCCTCTGTGGGAGTAGTGGCAGCACTCGAGGAGAACGGGATGCTGCAATCTTTCAATGTATATGGCGTTGACGGGTCACCGGATTCCAAGGCGCTGATCAATGAAGGAATGATGAAGGCGACTGCAGCACAGTTTCCTTCTGAGATCGGGAAACGGGCTGCAGATGTGATCTACCGGCTTTTTGACAGTGAGAATGTGGATGAGGACATCCTGATACCGGTGGAACTGATAACACAGGAAAATGTAAATGATTTCGGAATTGACAGGTGGCAGTAATTAGGAGAAGAAAGATGGGTAAAAGACAGCTCTCAGACTATGTGCTCATAGTAATGAAAAATCTGAATCTGGTCGTGATCCTCTATGTGGCAGGGATCATGGCGTCCAGCCTGCGCGGGTATGTCCTGACGGGAAATGCCATGGATTTTCTGATATCCGCATCCGGGCTTCCTGCGTCAGCCTGGAAAATACCTGTGATGGTCCTGCTCTTGTATATGGTCTGTCTTATGATCATGCATATGCAGAGCAGGGGCGGGACATTTGAGATAATTTTGAAGATATGTGTGGAACTGGTCATTGGATTCGCCATAAGCTATATCCTTGGGTTCGGGTATATGGGGATCATCCTTCTGATCCTGGCGGACATGATGAAATATTTCCCGGGATCCAGGTTCAGATTCCCTGCGTCGGTCATCATATGCCTGTGCTATCTGCTGCTCAACTCTGAATACATATCCGTGTATTTTGATGTCATACCGTTTGATACTTACCTGACCTATTTCCAGGCGGATGCCAGATCAGTGATGGATGGGCTGCTCAGTGCATTTGATTCGTTAAATACCTTTTTGTTTCTCGTTTATATG
>USKR01000206.1 GCA_900555215.1 uncultured Ruminococcus sp. | reverse complement strand
TCATCTCCCACGCAGCTTTTGTCGTATACCCTTCTATCGCATGAGTCAGGGCATCCATTCCGGTAGAAGCTGTCAGACCTTTCGGCATGGAAGCCATCATATCCGGGTCCACAACAGCGATCACCGGCATGTCATGCGGATCCACACATACGAATTTTCTCTTTCTCTCAACATCTGTGATGACATAGTTGATCGTCACCTCAGCCGCTGTTCCCGCTGTGGTCGGTACAGCAATGATCGGCACGCATGGGTTCTTTGTAGGCGCTGTCCCCTCAAGGCTCCTTACATCCTCAAACTCCGGATTTGCAATGATAATACCGATCGCTTTTGCCGTGTCCATGGATGAACCGCCGCCTATTGCGATAATGTAGTCTGCCTGGGCGTCTTTAAACGCCTGTACTCCATGCTGTACATTTTCAATAGTCGGGTTTGCTTTGATGTCAGAATAAATTTCATATGCAAGTTTTTCATTGTCAAGTACATCTGTAACTTTCTTCGTTACCCCAAACTTAATCAGATCCGGATCCGAGCACACAAACGCCTTTTTATACGCCCTGGCTTTTGCCTCAGCAGCAATCTCCTGGATCGCGCCCGCGCCGTGATAAGATGTTTCATTAAGCATGATTCTGTTTGCCATTGGTATCAATCTCCTTTCTTCTTGATTTTATTTTAACAATCTGCCGGACAAATGGGAAGTTACAAAAGGGCTGATCTGTCACATTTCGAACAGATCAGCCTCCTGTATTTTCTCCTTTTAAATCTGAGGCGGCTTTTTATAAAAGCTCCAGCTTCCTGAACAGTTCTCCAAGCTCGGCGGGCATCGCGTCCACAAGAGACTCAGCCATCTCCTCCGGACTGCCTTTGATCTTTCCCAGAACCCATTGTACTGTCATATAGATAGATCCCTGGCAATACATTTCCAGAAGAAACTTCAGATGATCAGGCATCTTTTTCCCTGTCTTCCCCTCTATCCTCTCCGTGTAAAACTCCAAAATGAGATGAAAATCATGCTCCCTCAGATTATTCTGGGCATCATTTTTAAATGCCGTTTTAAAAAACAAACGCTCCTCTTCGATATAGTGAAATTTATTGACGAGTCCCTCGAAAACAGTGCGCCCCTCCCCCATGTGCTCAAAAGATTCCTGCAGGATCTTATCAAAATACCAGTTGACAAGGTCATATTTATCTTTAAAATGACGATAAAATGTCTGCCGCGCCGTCCCGCACTCCTCTGCTATTTCTCCCACTGTGATCTTCTCAAGGGGCGCCCGTTTCATACACCGCTTCAGCGCATCTGCAAGGCAGTATTTCATATTGTCTTGAAATCTTTCCATACAAGCTATACTCCCGCATCCGGATATTCCTTAGTTTTCCCAACATTTTCAGCCATTCAGCTTATCAATAATAATAGCACGGAATCTCTTTCCCATCCACATAAAGGTTATATTTTTCTGCATGGTCCTTTATATTATATTCTTCATCGCTCTCTCCCTGCGCAAAATCCTCTGCCGGCTCATACCTGATCCGCAGCACAGGCTTCACTTTATTTACCTCCTCCCGATGCAAATAGACATTAACCTCCAAACGCTCCGGATAGCCGTACAGATCTGTAGACAAACGGATCGAACGAAAAGAATTCTCCCTGCACATCTGTATCACAGACCAGGCAAATTTCTCTGTATCTTCAATCCTATCCGCATTTGCTATGACATCTAAAAAGCATTCCCCATTTTCTGTCCTGCTGCTCACTGCATCCGGTATGCCGGTATTCTCTCTCCCCCACTCTCTGTACCAGCTGCCCGCGCCACACAGCAGCAAAAATACCGCTATCAGGATAATCCCGGCTTTTTGCTTCCTTTTCCGTTCACTTCTCCATTCATTGCACTTATTCCTGTATATTTTGTCAACATTTTTTTGAATTTTCATTGATCCGCTCCGTTTTGTATCACTTTTACAACCAATTATAAGAGGCAGAAATTATAAAATCAATAAAAAGTGGTGCAAAAAACGAGACATTTTAAGAAAGACGAGGACAGGATTATGCCAAAACCAAAGACATCAAGCGGGGAGAAAAATCTGATAGCCAAAAACCTGATCGAGCTCAGAAAAGCACATCATATTTCTCAGCGCCTCCTGGCTTATAAACTTCAGCTTGCAGGCTATGACATGGACAAGAATGTTATCACCCGAATCGAGACAAACAAAAGATATGTGACGGATATTGAATTAAAAGCGCTCTGTGAAGTCTTCGGGGTCACTTACGAAGAGCTGATCGATGGAAAATCATCACACAGTCCGCTGTAAAGCGAAAATTGACCGACAATTTTTTCTTGACATTCATTTTTCCTTCTGCTATCCTTACGGCATGACAAAGACGTCTGATAACGGAGACGGGATGACCGCCCTATCCGGATCAGGCGTCTTTTTCTATTTCAATATTCCAACAGGAACGGGAGGTATTTTTATGGACACAGGAAACACTGGATTTATGATGATCTGCACGGCGCTTGTATTTATCATGACGCCGGGACTTGCCTTTTTCTACGGCGGGCTGGTGCGGAGAAAAAACGTCTGTAACACAATGATGGCATGCATCTCTATCATGGGGCTGTCCGTGATCATGTGGACACTCATCGGCTACTCTCTTGCTTTTGGCGGGAACCACGGAGGGATCCTCGGGGATTTCCGATGGGCAGCGTTAAACGGCGTAGGCTGGGAGGCGGGGCCTTACTCGGATACAATTCCACACCTTGTATTTGCGGCATTTCAGATGATGTTCGCCATGATCACGCCGGCACTCATCACCGGCGCAGTGGTTGGCAGGATAAAATTTAAGGCGCTGTTCGCATTCATCGCTCTCTGGTCAGTCATTGTTTATTATCCTATGGCGCATATGGTCTGGGGGGAAGGCGGTTTTCTCGCTTCTATCGGCTCCGTGGACTTTGCAGGAGGAAATGTGGTACATATCAGTTCCGGTGTGAGTGCTCTTGTACTTGCTATTTATCTCGGACGCAGAAAAGGCTACGAACAGACCTCTTACCGCATCCATAATATTCCGTTTGTAGCTTTGGGCGCGGCTCTTCTGTGGTTCGGATGGTACGGCTTCAACGCCGGAAGCGCTCTCGCGTCAGACGGTCTGGCAGCTCATGCATTTATGACAACTTCGGTTTCAGCAGCTGCCGCACTCCTCTCCTGGATGCTGATCGACACGCTCAAGACCGGAAAGCCGACTCTCGTGGGTGCCTGCACCGGGCTGGTCGTCGGACTCGTCGCAATCACGCCCGGAGCCGGATTCGTTCCGATCTGGTCATCTTTCATTATCGGCGCGCTTGTCAGCCCGATCTGCTATTTTACAATGCATCTTGTGAAGCATAAGCTGAAGATCGACGATGCGCTGGATGCATTCGGATGCCATGGGATCGGCGGCGTATGGGGCGGCATTGCCACCGGACTTTTCGGGCAGAGCTCCATTAACTCCGTGGCTCGCTGGGCCGGCCTTGTATTCGGCGAGACCCGCCTCTTTACCGCTCAGGTTATCAGCATCCTGGTCACCATCGCTGTGGCGGTCGTGGGTACGCTCATCTGCATCGGCAT
>USKR01000205.1 GCA_900555215.1 uncultured Ruminococcus sp. | reverse complement strand
CCCCTCCGATCCTCTTTTTCATCTGTTCCATATTGTATAAGATCGCGTCAAGATCGATCTTTGCATATACCCTGTTATGCTGCTTCATTGTCTATTCTTCTCCTCTGTCCTGTTTCCGCAATACTGCCTCTATTCCTGCTATCAGATCCCCTGCAAGCACACTGTATGCTCCCTTTTTACCGCGCGCCTCATCTCCCCCGCAGGCATGGAGAAATACTCCCAGGCAGGCGCTCTCGAACAGCTCCATTCCCTGCGCTGAAAGTCCTGTGATCACACCGGCAAGCACATCACCTGATCCCGCCTTTGCCATGGCACTGTTTCCCGCAAGGTTCAGAAATGTATGACGCCCTTTCATCGCTGCCGCAGTCCTGCTGTCTTTGAGTACGCACACAACCGGATATTCTTCTGTAAACTTTCTCACTAAATCCAGCCGGCTCTCCGCCAGTTCTGCCACACTCCTGCCTGTCAGCCGCGACATTTCTTTCATATGCGGCGTAAGGATGAGCGGCACGCTGCTTTTTTTCAGCGCCTCCATATGCCTGCTCAAGATATTTAAGCCATCAGCATCAATAATACACGGAGTATCTGCTTCTCTTAAAGTATGGAGCAGGATATCTTCCGACGCTCCCGTTGTGCCCAGACCGCAACCGATACACACAGTATCCGCCCATCTCAGCAGAGCGGAAAGCTGTTCCGGATCATATCCGCTGTAACACGATACAATTGCCTCCGGGAGAAGCTGTTGGATAACCATCCTGTTCTCCTCCGCTGTATAAACCTGCACCAGGCCGGCTCCCACAGCATAGGCCGCCCTTGCAGACAGATAACAGGCTCCTGCCATTCCCCGGCTTCCCGTGATCATAAGGACTCTGCCGTAACTGCCTTTATGAGAATCCGCTTTTCTCGGCGGGAGCAGCGCCGGAATATCCGCTCTGTCATACGTAAAACACACTTCGGAATCACTGCGAAAGAAATCGGGACTGATCCCGATGGGAACAGCAACAGTCTCCCCTGCGCACTTTTTCCCCGGAAACAATTCGCATCCCGCTTTCACACATGCCATTGAAACCGTCAGATCCGCGCAGAATGCTGTTCCAAGTATCTGTCCTGTCCGCGCACACACGCCGGAGGGGATATCCACGGCTGCCTTACGGCAGTCCTGTCCGTTCATCCATCGGATAATGTCACAATATCTCCCTGTTATCTCCCTGCTCAGGCCCACGCCAAACACTGCGTCTATTATAACAGTATATTCTTTCTGTGGAATTTCAGTGAATATCTTTATTCCCATGCGTTCTGCAATCTTTTTCTGGATGGCGCACTCCCGGCTCAGGGAGGTTTCTTTTCCTGCAAAGAGTACTTCCACATGCATTCCCTCTTCTGCCAGAAGACGCGCCACAGCAAAACCGTCCCCGCCATTATTTCCGCTCCCACAGACGACAAGAGTCCGTGCAGTGTCTATTTCTCTTTCATGCATCGCTTCTACAACCTTGAGCGCCGCCCGCTCCATCAGCACAATGGATGGAACTCCCAGTTCCTCTATTGTATATGCGTCAGCGGATCTCATCTGAACGCCGTCCGGCAGGTATCTCATCTTTTCCACCTTCCTTTTCTATTTCATATCCCGGCAGTCGTTATACTGTCCTTATTATGAAACATACCCCGCAGCTGGCTGCGGGGCTGTATCATCATTCTTTACTTTTTTCTTCCTGACTCACGCTGGCTGATATTATAGGACAGCTTCATAAGACTGTCCGAGAGATGTACGCTCTCAACGATCACATCCTTTGGAAGAGTCAGATCCGTATGTGCGAAATTCCATATCGCTTTTATTCCGTTTGCAATAAGGATGTCCGCCACTTCCACTGCCTTTGACTTCGGGATCGTAAGTGCTGCGATCTCTATCTCATTATTCTGAAGGAAATCTACCAGCTCATCCATCATCCTTACCCGGATTCCCCGGATGGTCACGCCTTCCAGACGGGGATTCACATCAAACAGGCTCTTCAGCACAAATCCGCTTCTCTCAAACGACGCATAATTAGCCAGCGCCTGTCCGAGATTTCCGGCTCCTATGATAATGAAATTATGCGTCTTGTCCAACCCCAGTATCTTCCCGATCTCTGTATACAGGTACTTTACATTATACCCATATCCCTGCTGTCCGAATCCGCCGAAATTATTGAGGTCCTGCCGGATCTGGGACGCCGTAACATGCATCTTCTTGCTCAGGTCATTTGAAGAGATCCTCTCCACGCCTGCTTCCAGAAGATCTCCCAGATACCGGTAATATCTCGGCAGCCTCGAGATCACCGCTCTGGATATTTTTCTGTGTTCCAATTCTATCACCTTCCATCGCCCGGCTTCTGAAAACATAGTGCCGTCCGCTTTTTTCACTATGGTTTATTATATAAAATAGTTAATATGATGTCAATTTTTTGTTTTTCTGTTACCGTTTATTTTCTTGTATTTTAGCGGGATTACGTTATAATGGTTATCTGAGAGGAGGAGTACCGACATGATACTCGCATGCCATAATATCAGCAAATCCTTCGGCGACCGGGTCATCGTCCAGAACGGTTCTTTCCACATTGAGGAGAGAGAAAAAGCCGCTCTGGTGGGCGTGAACGGAGCCGGGAAATCTACAATACTGAAAATGATCATGAATGAAGAGCCGACGGACGGCGGAGACATCATTCTTGCGAAAGGGAGGACGATCGGCTATCTTGCACAGCATCAGGACCTGATCCCCCACGGAACAATATATGAGGAACTCCGCAGCGCCAAAGCGGATATCATAGAGATGGAGCAGCGCCTGCGCTCCATCGAGGAAGAGTTAAAAAGCCTGTCCGGAGATGCCCTGGAAAACAGGCTGGAAACATACAACCGTCTTCAGTCAGAATTCGAGGCAAGGAACGGATACGCCTGCGAGAGTGAGATCACAGGGGTATTGAAAGGGCTGGGATTTACGGAGGAGGAATTCTCCAAAAAGACAGACACGCTCTCCGGAGGTCAGAAAACCCGGGTGGCGCTCGGTAAGCTGCTCCTGACCAGCCCTGATATCCTGCTCCTGGACGAGCCTACTAACCATTTGGATTTAAATTCCATTGCATGGCTCGAGACATTTCTTATTAATTATCAGGGGGCTGTATTTATTGTATCCCACGACCGATTCTTCCTGAACCGTGTCGTATCAAAAGTTGTTGAGATCGAAAACGGGGAAATACGGATGTACCTTGGGAACTATCAGGCATATTCCGAGAAAAAGCAGCAGATCCGCGATGCCCGTCTTAAAGAATATCTGAATCAGCAGCGGGAAATCCGCCATCAGCAGGCAGTCATCGAAAAGCTTCGTTCCTTTAACCGGGAAAAATCGATCCGTGCTGAGAGCCGTGAAAAAATGCTGGAAAAGATGACCCCTGTCGAAAAGCCCATGGATGAACCCAGGGAGATGCATTTTACTTTGGAACCGTCCTGTATCAGCGGAAATGATGTTCTCTCAGTAGAAGGATTGTCCAAACGGTTTGACAGCCAGGTCCTCTTTAAAGATGTCAGCTTTGAGATCAAACGAGGGGAGCACGTGGCGATCATTGGCG
>USKR01000204.1 GCA_900555215.1 uncultured Ruminococcus sp. | reverse complement strand
GCTTCGGGCTCAGCTCAGTGAAAATGAGAGGATATTAAACCTGAACCGGCAGCTTAATGAGACAAACCGACAGCTCAATGCTGCAAACAGCGAACTCCAGAAAGCCAATATACAGCTCGAAGAATATGCGAGAGAAGAAGAACAGATGGTAGCGACGCGGGAAAGGAACCGTCTGGCGCGGGAGATCCATGACACGCTCGGGCATGCGCTCACGGGAATTATAACAGGCGCCGAGGCATGCGCGGCATTAATGGACGTGGCGCCGGAAGCTGCAAAGCAGCAGATGCAGGCGATTACTGAGGTGGCGAGACAGGGGATCACAGATGTCCGGCGGTCCGTGAAGGCGCTTCGTCCGGACGCCCTGGAAAAATATGATCTGGAAGATGCGATAAAACAGACGATCGATGAGATGCGGCGTGTATCAAATGTGGAGATCGAGTATCGCTGCAATACTCAGCTTAACTGTTTCAATGGGGATGAAGAGGAAGTGATCTACCGTATTGTACAGGAGAGTATCACCAATTCCATACGCCATGGGGAGGCATCCCGGATCCTGGTTGATATCGAGAGGAAATACGGGACGCTCATTGTAAAGATAAAGGATAACGGAAAAGGATGTAAAAATATCCAGAAAGGCTTTGGGCTTCACCATATGGAGGAAAGACTGCAGCTTCTCCAGGGTCAGCTTACATATAACGGGGACGACGGTTTTACGGTAGAAGCACAGATACCGATACGCTGGGGAGAGACGGAGGAGAAATAGTAAATGATTAAAGTATTGATCGCGGATGATCAGGAGCTGATGCGCCAGAGCCTTCAGATCATCCTGGGCATGGAAAATGATATCGAAGTGATCGGCGCGGCAGAAAACGGGCTGGAAGTGATCCGTGCGGTCAGAAAGGAAAAACCGGATGTGATCCTGATGGATATACGGATGCCGGAGATGGACGGGGTTGTGTGCACTCAGATCATCAAAGAGAATTACCCGAATATCAAGATCATTATCCTTACGACTTTTGATGATGATGAGTATGTATTCAACGCGCTGAAATTCGGCGCCAGCGGATATCTCCTGAAAGGGATATCCACAAAAGAGCTCTCAGAGGCAATCCGCAAAGTATATCACGGAACTGCGATGATCAATGAAGATATCGCGTCGAAAGTCGTGAAACTATTTTCAAAGATGGCTCAGACGAATCTGACGATCCAGGTGGATGAAAGGCAGACAGAAGAGCTCAAACCAACAGAATGGCATATCATTGCCTTGGTAGGGCGCGGAATGTCAAATAAAGAGATCGCAGCGAAATTAAACCTGTCAGACGGGAGTGTCAGAAACAGCCTGAGCTCCATCCTGAGCAAACTGGATCTCAGAGACCGCACACAGCTTGCCATATGGGCGGTGCAGACCGGGGCTGTGAACAGAGAGACGGAGGAGTGACAGTGGAAAGAAGCAGTACGGGAAAAAGGAATCTTATGATCGGAGTGTTCTGTGCATTGCTCTGTGCTGCAGTATGGATCATTGAAAGTGATGCATACAGGGCACTCATGCCGGAGGACAGCAGGAAGATCACAGTCGGCGTCTTTTCGGACAGTTACTGGGAAGTACAGAACGGATATTCTTATCAGATCGTCAATGACGCCATAGAAAAGTTCGAGAAACAGAATCCGGGAGTCCATGTGGAATATGTGAGCGGAGTTCTCAAGGAGGATTATTCGGAATGGCTGTCTGAACAGCTTCTGTCGGAGAACGCCCCTGACGTGTTCTTTGTTCTCGGCGATGATTTCAGCAGCTTTGCGAACGCGGGAGCGTTAAAAGATCTGACTTCCCTGATGGAAGAAGATAAAGACTTTGACAGCAGCGCCTTCTATTCCTCGGCACTGTCTGCCGGGCAATATGAACAAAAACAGTATGCGATGCCCTTTGAGTGCGCTCCAAAACTCATGTTTGTCAACCGGACGATCCTGGATGCGGAAAACATTGCCATGCCGGACAATGACTGGACATGGGAGGACTTTTATAAAATATGCAGCGCAGTAACCCGGGATACGGATGGAGACGGAATGACCGACCAGTTTGGCGAAGTGGGATATACATGGGAGGAAGCATTTGAATCAAACGGGGTCAGGCTGTTCAGCCAGGACGGCAGTGAATGCTTTTTGACTGATCCGGGAGTGGAACAGGCTCTGCAGTTTATGGAAAGGCTGGAAACGCTGAATGCGGGTTATAATGTAACAGAGCATGAGTTTGATCTGGGAAATGTGGTGTTCCAGCCCATGTCCTTTTCCGAATTCCGCGCTTATCAATCCTATCCACTGAGTGTAAAAAAATACTCGGGTTTTGAATGGGGCTGTATCCCCATGCCGGCAGGACCGGACGGCGAGAATATCTCGACTCTTGACACACTGTTGGTGGGGATAAATTCTGAGACACGCCATACACAAAATGCATGGGAGTTTGTAAAGATCCTGACAATGGATCCCGATATCCAGTCAGAAATCTTTGATTATTCGGAAGGAGTATCCGTCATGAGGGAGGTCACGGAGTCGGAACAGACTCTGCAAAGCCTGATAGAGGATTCCGGAAGTGAAGAGAGCCTGAACCTGTCCATTTTAAGTGAGGCTGTGGAAAAATCAATTGTTTCACTCAGGTTTCCGGGATATGAAGAGGCGCGGGAAAAGGTGGAACAGGCTGTACGTCAGATCATAGACGGGAGCGGAAATATCAGTACAGATCAGATCATATGGAACCGGGAGATCAACCGTTTCCTTGAAGAACAGTGATATTATCTGTACATGTCTGGGGCAGAGAGTTACAATCCTCTGCCCCTTTTGTGACAAATGTAATATGAGATCAGTGACGCTTGTGAGATGAACACAGCGTCTTTTTTTTATATACTTTGATCAGAAAAAAGGAAAGGGAAAGAAAGAGGTGCAAAGCGATGAAATATGTATTTTTAGTCAGCCATGGTGAACTGGCACGGGGAATGCATACAGCTCTGAAGATGCTCTCGGGAGAGAACAGGGATGACATCCTATCCGTCGGACTGGAAGACGGGATGGGAGCAGACGTATTTGTTGAGAATGTAAAAAAGACGCTCTCTGTGGTCGGTGAGGATGATGAGATTTTGTTGTTTGCAGACCTGGTAGGCGGATCTCCCCTGACGAATGCTGCGAATACGATCGCAGAACTGGGAATGATGGACAGGACCGTGATGATCGGCGGGATGAACATGCCCCTGGCTTTAAGCGCAGTTCTCATGAAAGATACCATGACGACACCGGATCTTATCGAAATGCTGATTCCCGAAGCGCGGGAAGAACTGAAACAGTTTGAGATCACTTCCGAAGAGTCAGACGACGACATCTGATGTATGTCAGCATCAGAAAAGAAAGCAATATCAGAAAAGTAGGCAACAGGAGAAAAGAGAGTAATCAGAAGGAGGAAAACAAAATGGCAGTATCATTTATTCGTGTAGACGACCGTATGATCCATGGACAGACATGTACAAGGTGGGCGCTGGAGTATCCCTGCGACGGGCTGATCGCGGTCAATAATGCGGCGGCAAAAAATCCGGTGCTCAAGGCAGCATATAAGAGTGCAAGCGGAAAAAA
>USKR01000203.1 GCA_900555215.1 uncultured Ruminococcus sp. | reverse complement strand
AGGAGCAGGAAGCTTTTTCCTCTTCAATACAGAGGATGCGACCTTTGCGCCTTTTGCCCAGCTGACAATTTCCGATACGACTTCCATTATACCTCTTGATAAACCTGAGGCTGTAAATCTGCCGGATAACTACCAGGAGTCTGAACTTACTGTCCAGGACCAGGTTTTCCCGATTTGGTCTGACCCGTCTGTATCTGACAGATATTATCTTATTTATGCATTAAATACACGGACAGGACAGGAGAGCCTGTACCAGTATGATTCCGAAGATGGGACATATCAATATTTTGAGGCTCCGCAGCCAGTGGAAGAGGAAGAGACAGCTCCGGCTCTTCCGGGAGCTGTAGGCGCTTTTATCAGCGAGCATATCCTTCCTATCCTTGCAGCGGGGATCGCGGTATGCCTCCTTCTCCTTATCCTGATGATCATTTTTGCGGTCAAGCTGGTGCACCGCAACCAGGAACTGGACGATCTGTATGACGAGTATGATATCCCGTTTGATGATGAAGACGAGGATACGAAGAAAAAGTCAGGGAAGAAAACTTCTGCAAATAAAGTGGAAGAAGATGATGAGTACGATGATGAGATCGGGTACGATGACGATGACTTTGACGATGAATATGTTGATGAGTCCGGTGACGATGAATATGATGATGAGTATGGGTATGATGATGATGAATCTTTTGATCCGGATTTTGATGATGAAGACGGATATGAAGAGGATGACGATGATATCTATACGGAAGATAAGCAGTCTAAAAAGAGTCAGAGAGCAAAGGGCGGAAAGAAGGAAAAGGACTCGGATGATTATGATATCAACTTCATAGATCTGTAAAATGCAGTAAAGCAGAAAGAGAGGCCAGGAAAGCCCGGATGATATAAAATGTCAGCCACGGGTGCCGGAGCCTCTCTTTTTCAACTTTTGTTAAAGGATTAAACACAATTTTATCACAAACCAAAGCTATGATTTAAACATAAAAAGAAAAACTAAAAGAAAGCGGGTAATCTTATGGATAATCAATATAATTATTATAATCCTAACAGTAATTATCAGTATGGCGGCTCACAGCCCGGCGGGCAGAATGGGGATCAGCCGGAGAATAAACCACACAAAGAGAAAAAACCTCATAAAAATCTGATGAGAGCGGCAGCAGTAGCGGGATTTGCGATCTTGTTCGGAGTTGTGTCCAGTGCGGTGTTCCTTGCAACGAATGTCGTAGGCGGCAGGCTCCTTGGACTCAGGAGTTCTGATGAGACCACAACTGCTTCTTCTGATAAAATCAGTAACGGGACCTCTCTTTCTACCTCATCCAGTGTCGTGACTTCAGATGTGTCTGACGTAGTGGACAAGGTAATGCCATCCATTGTTTCTATCACGAGTATGTCAGTCCAGGAAGTACAGAGTTTCTTCGGAGGAACATATGAGCAGACAAGTGAAGGTGCCGGTACAGGGATCATCATTGGAAAGAATGATACGGAGTTATTGATCGTTACTAATAATCATGTTGTAGAAGGCAGTGATACCCTTACAGTGACATTCAACGACCAATCCAGCGTTGAGGCTAATATCAAAGGAACAGATGCTGCTTACGATGTGGCGGTGATCGCTGTCGCGCTGGATCAGATTTCAGATGATACGATGAGTGCGATTTCTGTGGCAACGCTTGGTGACTCTACAAACCTCAAGATCGGCGAGCCCGCGATCGCTATCGGCAATGCTCTCGGATATGGGCAGTCAGTTACTACAGGAGTGATCAGCGCCCTTGACCGTTCTGTTTCTACAACAGATACACAGACAGGAGAAACACAGGAGAGTGGTGCAAAACTGATCCAGACAGACGCGGCGATTAATCCGGGGAACAGCGGCGGAGCGCTTGTAAATGTCAATGGTGAGGTGATCGGTATCAATTCTGCCAAACTGACAGGAGAAAGCGTGGAAGGAATCGGATATGCCATCCCGATCAGCGATGTGTCGGATCTGATCCAGAATCTGATGAATCAGGAGACCAAAACAAAAGTTCCGGAAAACGAGCGTGGACTGCTTGGTATCACAGGCATGAGTGTTTCAGATGCATTTTCACAGCAGATCGATGTCCCGGCAGGAGTTTACGTGATGGAAGTCAGCTCGGGCAGCGGCGCTGACGAAGCAGGTCCTGAAGAGCTTCCATACTGTCGATCAACGGAAGCTCTATCGACAGTATGGAAGCTCTTCAGGAGCAGCTTCAGTATTATGCAAAGGGAGAGACTGTCAGCCTTACGATCCTGGTTCCCCAGTCGAACGGAGAGTATGATGAACAGACACTTGATGTGACGCTTGGTTAGCAGCAGACGGAATCTTATCTTTAAAAGCGAAGGACAATTGGAAAATATTGCAGGCTGCATAAAAAGGGACTGCTGTGGAGAACTCAGATTCCGCAGCAGTCCCTTTTTGAAGAAAGCTCTTCTATTTATCAAATTCCGGATTGAACGCATAGAAGTTTTTGCTGTCCAGCTTTTCCTGGACGATTCGCAGGCTTTCTCCGAAACGCTGGTAGTGTACGATCTCACGCTGCCTTAAGAAACGGATCGGGTCAGCGACTTCCGGATCTTTTACCAGCCTGAGGATATTGTCATAAGTAGTCCGGGCCTTTTGTTCGGCTGCAAGATCTTCGTGCAAGTCGGTGATGGGATCACCTTTGGACTGGAACACTGTCGCGGTCCAAGGCATGCCGCTCGCGGCCTGGGGCCAGAGAGCCAGGGTGTGGTCCACATAGTACTTCCCGAAACCGGAACGCTCGATTTCTTCCGGTGACAGATCTTTGGTGAGCTGGTACACAATGGCGCAGATCATTTCCATATGAGCCAGTTCTTCTGTACCGATATCTGTCAGTGTTCCTGTTACTTCTTTATACGGCATAGTATATCTCTGTGAAAGATACCGCATGGAGGCGGCAAGCTCTCCGTCCGGTCCTCCGAATTGGCTGATAATGATCTGTGCGATCTTCGGGTTTGTCTGTGTGATCTTCACCGGATACTGCAGCCTTTTTTCATAATTCCACATAAATCAGCATCCTCCTTCCTGCCACGGCCACGGCTCGTTGACCCAGGTCCAGCGCTCAGCGCAGGATTCCTCAGCGGTATCAACAGTCAGCGGTCCGTAAGCGGCGGCATATTCCTTCAGGGCATGATCACGTTTGCGGCTCATCTCTCGGAAATACGCAAGGGCTTCCCTGTCGCAGGGATGGGTATCCAGGTACAATTTTACTTCATCCACTGCAAAGCTGATCTGGTTGATGTGGTCCATGAGCTGACGGCGGTTCATGACGCTCCCGCCGGAGTGCGGCGCCATATCATTCATTCTGCGCACGGTACTGCTGTTTGGCATTGTATTCATATTCAT
Organism: uncultured Ruminococcus sp.; assembly: GCA_900555215.1. Classification (GTDB taxonomy): domain Bacteria; phylum Bacillota; class Clostridia; order Lachnospirales; family Lachnospiraceae; genus Mediterraneibacter; species Mediterraneibacter excrementipullorum. The sequence goes on along the minus strand of USKR01000203.1, from coordinate 241 downwards.
CTGCGGCAGCCTCCTTTCCCCAGGAAGGGTTTATCCAGTTCCTGAAAAAGTGTTCCGCTTCTGAGGGCCTTGCACGGTTCGTAGATGTCCTGCCATTTCTGCCATTTGACATAAGCCATTGCGAGAGGGATGTCAGATGGGAAAAAATCATGTGTGTCCGGGCATCCGTCCATCCGGCAGGCGCAGGACGGGGCCGGAGCGGACGCCGTGGGACGGCGCATATAGCGCATATTTTGACAAT
>USKR01000202.1 GCA_900555215.1 uncultured Ruminococcus sp. | reverse complement strand
ATATCGCAACAGAAAGAGAGCCTTCTTTCCGGCTCTCTTCAGCAAATCCATTCCATTCATCCCGAAGCCGGCAGAACCTTTACAGGAAAATCTCACAGTCATCCTCAACTTTTTTGCAGTTCTTCCTTACCTCCTGCATGACTGCTTTTGCGTCCTGTCCTTCTTCGAACTCTACGTTCATCTTTAATGTCATAAAGTTTACGACAGCATCCTTCACACCAGCTGTATTCTTTGCCGCCGTTTCCATCTTATTTGCACAGTTTGCACAGTCCACATCAATCTTATAACTCTTTTTCATATTTCTTCTCTCCTTATCTTCTTCCGGTTCCCGGCGTTATTCGATTAAACAATTATTTAATTGTTGACTATACTGTAAGCCAGACCGTATAATAAGTCAATAGAAAGACAGATCATTTTTCCGTTTGGGCGAAAAATATTCCCGATTGGAGCAATCTGCCTGAAACAGCGCAAAACCGCGGATAAATTATGAAGGAGGTCTCTAATGGAACACAAGAATCTGCCCCATGACCACGGATATCACAATGAAAAAGAGATCATGAAAAATATGCCCGGCGAAGACGAAATCGCCGGTGTATCAGAAGCTATGAAACAACTCGGCGATCCGAGCCGGCTGCGCATCTTCTGGCTGCTGTGCCACTGCGAAGAATGTGTTCTCAATATCGCCGCAATTGTCAACATGACAAGCCCCGCCGTGTCCCACCATCTCCGCCTGTTAAAAGGCAGCGGACTCATTGTAAGCAGACGGGAAGGAAAAGAAATGTACTACAGGACCGCGGATACAGAGCTCGCACGGGTGCTCCACCACACGATCGAAAAGCTCGGACGGATCACCTGCCCCGAGCAGCACAGCTGACCGCTTATATTCCCATTTACTTTAATGAAACGGAGGTTTTCATAATGGAAAAAGATCCAGACTGCCAGATCAGAGAACACCTGCGCGATGTCCCGCCGGGGAAATTCCTGATGATACGCCATTCCCTATACGGGGAAGACTGCTGCAGAACCTTTGCGGATACTGTTCTCCCGGACGGAACACGCCTCAAAACAGAAACATATATGCTCTATCCCGGGATTGAGCTGTCTTATAATTATTTCCTGGGCGGCAGGTTCCGCTTTCACCACAGTCACAAAGACTGTGTCCTCTCTATCGACCACTGCTGCCGGGGACGCATCGGATGGAAGATGAAAGGTGGGCTGAGCCTGTATTTCGGAAGCGGTGATCTGTCCTTCCATGCCACGGATAAGTGCGCAGACTCTGAAATCACCCTGCCGCTCGGCTATTATGAAGGACTGACCATTTCCCTCGATCTCTCTGTACTGAGGGACACCCTGCCTGAATTGCTCAGTGACGCGGAATTAGACGTCTGTGCTCTGTGCCGCTCTTTCTGCGGGACAAAAGAGACCGCCGCTCTGCCTGCCAGCCCGCGGATCGGACACATTTTCTCAGAGGTATATGACCTTCCCGAGAAGATGAAACGCCCCTATCTCAAGCTGAAATGCCAGGAGCTCCTGCTCTTCCTGAGCATGACCGGACCATCGGAGGATACCGTGTTCGGCTCCTTTCACTCCGAACAGGCGGAAATTGTCCGCCGTATCCACGATGCACTGACTTCGGACCTGAGAAAAAGGTATACGATCGAGGAGCTTTCCCGGCAGTACCTGATCAATACGGCAGCGCTCAAAAGCGTCTTCAAATCCGTGTACGGGATGCCTGTGGCGTCATATATGAAGCAGTACCGCATCATGAAGGCTGCGGAACTCCTGCGGAATACTGACACCAGTATCTCCGCCATTGCTTCAGAGGTAGGATACGAGAGCCAGAGTAAATTTTCAGCCGCATTTAAAGACATTATGAAAATACTGCCCACGGATTACCGAAGGCAGTATACTTGAATGTCTCATTTATTCAGTTTATCTCCTGCGTTTCCGCACGGAAGGATGCGAAACCGCTCCTCTGGCATAACGACTGGGGCTCTCAGCGCTCCGGCGGACAGACCTTCGACGGTTTGATCCCCGGCTTGTCGCAGCACGATACGGGGATCCGGAATGAGAATATCTCCGAACAGGCTCTCCTGTATTCACCGATCTTCCCTTCCGGCGCCTCCGTGCCAGAGCCAAACGGCGTCTCCTTTTCTTTACAAGCATATATCGGACCACTGCGCAAAAAATAGCTGCAAGCACCACCAATGCCGCTCCCACGCCGATCAAAATCTTAACCGGTAATGAGAGTCCTGCCTCTTCTTTCGGCGTGTCAGCCTGCGCACTGCCTTTTTTCGTTATCTGGGGCGTGATATCATATCCGGTCTGCTCCTTCACATATTCCGGCGTCAGGCTTACTTCCGCGCTCCCCACATTCTGTCCCTCATAAAAGTAGGTGACTTTCCCCGCCCCTTCCTTTTTGTCTGTAATAGTGATCTCACTGTCAAGTGATGAAAAATCAATTCCCGCAGGCAGCAGCACATATGCGTTCTCATCCTCATAAGAGCTGACTCCTTCAGCCTTTGCCTTATCCTTCAGCGGCACTTTGGAAAAATTAGAAAACACATAATCAAACATTGCCCTTGTATCTGCATAGACATCTCCGTCATCCTGGAGAAGAACTGCCACAAGCTGCATATTTCCATTGTCAGCCATTGTGACCAGCGTTGTCCTGGACTGATCCGTATATCCGGTCTTTCCCCCGGTACAGTATTCATAGTAATTATAATTTTCCGGCCAGAGCATCTTATGGTTCTGCTGGAATGTGCGTGACTCTCCTACAAGATTCGTAGGGCTTATCGTATAATTTAATGTCTGTGTTACAGTGCGGAATTCTTCAAACTGATAGACCGCTGATGCGATCAGCGCCATATCATGTGCAGTCGTATAGTGCTGCTCATTGTGGAGACCGTTGGCATTTGTCCAATGGGAACCTGTACATCCCAGTTCCACGGCGCGGTCATTCATCGCCTGGATGAATGTATTATAGTCGCCTCCCATAAGCTTGCCTGTACTCTCCGCTATTGCGTATGAGACCTCATTAGCCGAGGCAAGGAGCATCCCGTATAAGGCATCGTTCATACTTAAGATCTCTCCCGGCGTCATCCCGATACTGGCATCTCCGGGTTCAAGAAAAGACACACTATCCTCAGAGAAATAAACCTCATCGTCCAGTTCCGAATTCTCCAGCGCTACCAGGGCTGTCAAAAGCTTTGTAATACTTGCCGGATAATGCTGGTCATCGATCTTCTTGCCATAGAGGATCGCCCCGCTGTTCATATCCATCACGATCGCCGAGTTGCCGTAGACATTCGGTCCCTGCGGCCATCCTTGTATATTGTTCGTATCCGGTACTGTATCATAGGACGCCTGCCTTGCCTCTGACAGACCCAGGCGCTTCAGAAGTTTTTGCCTTGCCTCTTCAAAGGTCATCATCTCATCTGCCCGTACATTCCCTGCCAGCGTGACCGCCATGATTCCGGTCAGAACCGCTGCCGCGGAACGCTTTATATAATTCCTCATCTCATCCTCCGCCTGCCAACTGATGGCATATCATATGCTTTTCTTATTATAGATGATTGTCCCGGGTGTTGCAAGATATAGAAAAACAGCGGAGGACCTTCCCTTGAGGAAAGCCCTC
>USKR01000201.1 GCA_900555215.1 uncultured Ruminococcus sp. | reverse complement strand
GGACCCGGGCAGGCGGCGCGATCCTCTTCATCGAGACAAAACTGACAAAAGGAAAAGACAAACTGCTCATCACCGGGCAGCTCGGGGATGTGATGAAGGAATCTGTCCAGATCGCGCTCACCCTGGTGCGCTCACTCTATCCGAAAGAAAGCCGGGCGCTGGAGGACCATGACCTGCATGTCCACGTACCGGCAGGCGCCGTGCCAAAGGACGGACCCTCCGCGGGCATCACGCTGACCACAGCGCTCGCCTCGCTCGTCACGGGCAGATCGGTGGATACCTGCTGCGCCATGACAGGAGAGGTCTCCTTACGAGGCGGCGTGATGCCGATCGGTGGACTCCCCGAGAAGCTGATGGCAGCCCAGAGATCCGGGATCAAAAAGGTGTATATCCCTTATGACAATATCGAAGATCTGGATGATGTCGCCGAAGAGGTAAAAGAAAAACTTGATATCGTGCCCGTGAAAAAAGTCACGGACGTGCTGAAAGACCAGGCTCTCATGTAGAGCCCGGTCTTTTTTGTTATGCCGTCTGCGTCTGATGTTTCAGCCATTTTCTCATTGTATAGATATAATACGGGATCAGGGGGATCAGCGCCGCCAGCCAGGCAGCCGGATCTGCCAGGCACACGCCTGTAAAACTTGCCCGCCCTGCAACGAGCATAACAATCCCCGCCCTCGCCGCAAGCTCAAAGACTCCTCCCAGCATCGGCACCAACCCGTAGCCCATTCCCTGAAGAGCGTTCCGATACAGATAGATGCTTCCCAGAAACGGATAGCACCAGAATACAGCATGAAAATACATGACTGCCGCGTCCGCCACAGCAGTCTCTGACGGGCTGACAAAGAGCCACGTCATATATCTTCCGCCGAAATACACCACTGCCATAGTAACTATACTCCAGGCAAGGATCATAACCTGCGTGCACTTTACGCCCTCCCTTACACGGTCGGCTTTTCCCGCACCGCGGTTCTGACCCACATAAGTGGCAATAGTTGCCCCAAATGCAACAAACACTGTGCTGATGATATTCTGAAGTTTTCCGGCAGCAGAAAATCCCGCCATATAGATTTCGCCATATACATTCACTGCCCCCTGCACGATTATGGTGCCGATGGCAGTAATAGAAAACTGAAGTCCCATGGGTATCCCCAGCGCCAGCAGTCTTCCAAGACTCTGGAAAGAGATCCTGAAGTCCTCTCTCTTCAGATGAAGGATCGGATATTTCTTTATTATATATACAAGACACAAGACCGCTGATATCCCCTGAGCGATAACCGTCGCATACGCGCACCCCTCGACTCCCATGCCGAAGTTCACGATGAACACTATATCCAGCACGACATTGATCACAGCAGAAATGATCAGGAAATAGAGAGGGGATCTTGAATCTCCCAGCGCCCTCAAAAAGGCTGCCAGCGCATTATATGCCGCTGTGACGATCAGGCCGGCATAAATAATACCCATATAACTTCTCACATCCGGCAGCAGCTCTTCCGAGTAATTCATCAGCCGCAGAATGGGAACATTGGCCGCCGAAAGTCCCGCTGTCATCACTGCCGCGAACACAGCGGAAAGAATGACTGACATTGCGACATAATGTCTCATCCTGTCGTACTGCTTTGCCCCGAACCATTGTGACACAAGAATCGCAAAGCCGCTGCTCAGACCATTGAGCCACCCTGTCACAAAAAACATAAGGGACCCCGTACTCCCGATAGCCGCCAGGGCGTCAACCCCGATAAACTGTCCTGCCACGATAGAATCCGCTATATTGTAAAACTGCTGGAATATGTTCCCCAGGCACATCGGGATCATAAATCGGATAATCAGTTTTACCGGGCTTCCCGCAGTCATATCGCTCGTTTTATTCGTACTCATAATAGCCGTCATCTCCTGTATATTTCTCTCTCGTTCTTTATTCGCACGATTTCCTATTATACAGGATTTTCCACGGTTTGCAATGAGAATTTCCGATGAAATAAGGAAAGAAAACATACAAAATTATCAGTCCACACAAAGATATAATTTTCTGAAAAATAACTCATTATTGCTCCTCGCAGGATAACTCTTTATAATAGATATGTCGATAGTATCCATACTGAAATATACCTTGATGACTCATTCGGATCCGAACAGAAGGGAATTTGTTATGAATTTAAATACCGTATTGATCAAACCGGCGTCCAGCCAGTGCAATATGACCTGTAATTATTGTTTTTACTGCGATGAAGCCTCAAAAAGAGAATACTTTTCTTACGGCATGATGACGGAAGAGACACTCAAAAATACTATTAAAAAAACTTTATTCCAGGCCTCCGGAGATGTCTGCTTTGCATTCCAGGGCGGTGAGCCCACCATGCGCGGACTTCCATTTTTTCATAAAGCCATTGAATATGAACAGAGATATAACCGAAATCATGTTAAAATTTCAAATACACTTCAGACGAACGGACTTCTAATTAATGAAGACTGGTGCGATTTTTTCCGCAAACACAGCTTTCTGATCGGCGTTTCCGTTGACGGTACTAAAGAAACCCACGACCAGTGCAGGCATACCAAGGCAGGAAGCCCCACCTATGAACAAGTCCTTGAATCCATTCAAATGCTGGACTTTCATCATGTAGAGTACAATATCCTGACCGTGGTCAATGCGTACACCGCCCCCAAAATACGCGAGATATATGCTGATTATAAGGAAAAGGGATGGAATTTCCAACAGTATATCGCATGTCTTGATCCGCTGGGTGCGGAAAACGCGGCTTTGCCCCATTCACTGACCCCGGAGATCTACGGTGAATTCCTTGTTACACTTTTTGATATGTGGTATAAAGATTGGCGGCGCGGAAAAGCGCCCTGCATTCGGGACTTTGAAAATTATATCGGTATTGCCATGGGATATCCTCCTGAAGCTTGCTCTCAGAGAGGTAACTGCTCCATACAAGGTGTAGTTGAAGCAGATGGCAGCGTATATCCTTGTGATTTCTACGCGCTGGATGAATATAGACTTGGAAACTTCAACATTGATAAACCACAGAGTTTTTTTGAAAACGAACGAGCCAGAAATTTTATAAACGAATCAAAGAAAATAAGCGACTCATGTAAAATATGTCCACATTATGTACTCTGCCGTGGCGGGTGCCGACGCACCCGAATCAAAGAGGCCGGAACTGATTCGTACCGCAGCTATTTTTGCAAGAGCTATCAGATATTTTTCAATCGAGCGGGCAAACAGATAGCAGAGATTGCCAGATATCTGAAAAAATAGCCTCCTTCCCGGCTACAAGCCGGTAAGGGCTCCAAGATCTGCCTTTTCCAACTGTAACAGTCTTACCTTCCTCTCAACACCGCCGGCATATCCGGTCAGACTGCCATCTGACCCTACGACACGGTGGCAGGGAATGATAATACTGATCTTATTATGTCCTACAGCGCCGCCAACAGCCCGGGCAGAGGCCCCTCCCGTCTCCGCTCTTCCGGCTTCGTTCCCGCCTTCTTCGACAGACAGTCTCCGGGCTATCTCTCTGTAAGTCACTGTCTGTCCATACGGGATCTGCCGCAGCAGTTCCCATACCCTGACCTGAAACTGCGTGCCCGTCAAATGTATATCCGGCATAAAGTCCGGTTCCTGACCCGAAAAATAAATAT
>USKR01000200.1 GCA_900555215.1 uncultured Ruminococcus sp. | reverse complement strand
TATTTATAAACGAATAAAAACAGGATACCCCCGCATACTGTATTACACAGTTTCATTCTGTCAATACAACATGCGGGGGTATTTTATGGATAGTGAAAATATGAAATATGCAAAACTTTATTTTGCGGCAGGTCTTATCTTCAGCGCAGTTTTAGGAACCCTGTCGCATTTTTTCTACAAATGGTCCGGTCAGAATCCGGTAATCGCACTGGTTTCACCGGTTAACGAATCCACATGGGAACATATGAAGCTTGTATTCTTTCCCATTCTTCTCTGGAGCTTCTTTCTTCCCCCAAAAGTCAGGGCGGCACTCCGGGGCTGGCAGTGCTCTCTTCTTGCCGGAGGGCTGCTCGGGACATGGCTCGTGCCGGTGCTGTTTTACACATATTCGGGGATCCTCGGAAGGAATCTCGCTTTGATCGACATCGGGATCTTCTATACCGCTGTCCTCGCAGCCTTTTGGACTGCCCGGAAACTGCGGGATTCGGAGCGCGCCGAAAAAGTCTGCCCATTTATCCTGTTTATCAGCGCTGTGATGCTCCTTGCATTTTTCCTCTTTACCTTTGCCCCGCCGGATATCGGTCTGTTCGCCGAGCCGTGACTTCTCCGGCCGCCCCGTCTTCCCGTCTGATGCTTTCCTGTATGGCGCTTTCCTGTCTGATCCTACCTTGTGACAATGTCTACCGGTACGTTAAAGATCTTCGCCACTTTCAGGATCGTATCGATATGTCTGCCGGTGGCAGCGGCAAAGTGATGAGTCGGTCCGCATTCACTCCAGCGGGTCACAAACTCTCTCGCGCCGCATGTAAAGCGCGTTCTCATATTTGTATCACCAAAGGAGAGGATCGGCCCTTCCTCGTTTACACCCTCAGCTACAATGAACTTGAAATGACCGTCTCCATCCTGCGTGATCGCCAGATAGGTGACCGGGCCTGTGTACGGATAGAACTGGGTCAGGTAGCCGCCACCCGTCTTTCCGTGGAACACCTTCACGATCTTCATGGTCGGTTTCTTATCAGAGATGTCTGCATCTCCCGAACCGCCGTGACCGATGATTGCAATATCATCATTAAAGTCAATGGAGTACATCTCAGCAAGCTGTCCCGTACCCGAGATAGTCTTTAAGATACTCATTGCCATCGCAACCTTCATATCACCTTCTACCGCACATGCAGTTCCCTGCTTGATCAGCATGGAGAACGCCGGGATAAGCATACTGTCAAGAACGCCGGCCTTGCCCTGAGCGAATCCGTCGTAATGGGAAGCGATCAATCCCAGCTTCTCATCTTTCACCCACTTTTCAAATGCAACGACATATTTTGCCATCTCCCAGACTTCTTCGATGCTTCCGCCCTCGATATCAAACGTATCCAGGATGTCCTGCGCTTTCGCGCGGATCGCGTCTTCGTCTGTGATATCATCAGCGATCGCCCACATTTTCTCCCAGTCAAACTGCTTTGTATACAAGTGCATTCTTCTGTACAGATTGGATTCATCGATGTAGAGATCCATCATGCCCGGATACGGTCTTCCGATCTGGGCGATATTTGTATCGCGGAATCTTCTTCTCGTCTGAGCGGCGCGGCACCAGTCCTCGATCTCCGCCTGGACAGACGGGTCCCCGCCTTCGACAACTCCGGTGATCACCGCATGTCTCTTGCCGTATCTCTCAAGGTCAGCCACCATCTCGCCCACAGCGCCGCATGCATAGCCTTCTCCGAGCCATGCAGCGATATCTGTGTGGTCATAGTCCAGAGCTTTAAGTTTCTGGATATTCACGAGCACAACCGGTACATCCAGATCCTTCACAGCCGGAAGCATATTGTAGGATGTGGCATATGTAAGAAGCTGAAGGAACACCAGATCAACGTCCGCCGCGCGGAACAGATCTCCTGCTGCCTGGGACTGCTCTTTTGTCGTCACCATCCCGCCGTCAATGATCTCTACTGTATCCGGGATCGTCTTCTTAAACGCCTCATACTGCGCCTCAAACTCTGGCACAAGCGATGGGAACTGCGGAAGATATGCGCCTAACGCAATAGAAAATACACCAATTTTTGCTTTTGTTTCAACTAACATGTTAATTCCTCCTGTTTAGATATTTTGCCTCAAAGGGGTCTGACCCCTTTAGTACATTACAACATCAAAAGATTCTCTCACGCATGTCCTCGCCTCAGGCAGGTCTTTGAACACGCCGTCATGAAGCATCTGTACGATCACATTACCGATGGCGGTCGCCTCAGATGGACCCGCCGAAACTTTTTTGCCTGTATATTTTGCAGTGAGCTCGTTTAGGTAGCCCGCATTAGAACCGCCGCCCACCACATAAATCGTGCTGTATTTCTTTCCTGTGATCTCCTCGATCTCTTTCACTGTATCTCCATAGCATTTTGCCAGGCTGTTGTAGATCACGGACGAGATTTCGCCCACAGTCTCAGGGACCTGCTGCCCTGTCCTGCGGCAGAAATCCTGGACCGCCTTGATCATGCTCTTAGGAGCCAGGAAGCAGTCATCATTGCAGTCTACAATAGAGGGGATCGTCTCTTTGGACGCCATCTCGCAGATCTGGGCAAATGACAGATCCTCCGCGAATTCCTTTTTCACAGACTGGATCATCCAAAGCCCCATGATATTCTTCAGGTAACGGAATCTGTGGTCATATCCGCCTTCATTTGTAAAGTTTGCCTTCATGCTCTCCATGGAGCAGTCTGCTTCTTTGCGCTCGATCCCCATCAGAGACCAGGTGCCGGAGCTGATGTACACCGCGTCGTCGTCATTCGTCGGAACAGCCAGCACCGCACTTCCCGTATCATGGGTCGCCGGGAGCACAACTGTACAATTGAAGCCGACTTCCTTCTGCACCTCTTCCGTAAACTCCCCGACTACCGTCCCCGGCATGGATACCGGCCGGAACATCTTAGAATTGTACCCAAGCATATCGATCATCTCGTAATCCCAGTCATTGGTCTTCGGGCTGACCAGCTGGCCTGTCGTAGCATTGGTATACTCATTCTTCTTAACACCTGTAAGCAGGAAATGGAAATAATCCGGGATCATAAGGATACTTTCCGCCTGTTCCAGATATTCCGGATGGGACTCTTTCACCGCCATCAGCTGATATACAGTATTAAAAATCTGCTTCTGGATCCCGGTACGCGCATACAGCTCATCCTGAGGGATCACCTCATACACCTTCTCATCCATCCCCTCTGTGCGGCTGTCTCGGTACCCCACAGTGTCACCCAGTATCCGGTCATCCTTATCAAGCAGCACATAATCAACGCCCCATGTGTCGATTGCCATGGAAACCGGGAGCTTCCCAATCTCTTTACACTTTTTAAGACCATTCTTGATCTCTGTAAAAAGGCGCTCCACATTCCAGCACAGGGTGCCGTTCTTATCGTCCATCCCGTTAGGGAAACGATACACCTCTTCGAGCTGCATCTTCCCGTCTTTCATGCTGGCAAGCATATGACGCCCGCTGGATGCCCCGATGTCAATGGCCAAATAATACCTCTCCATCTCTTGTGCCTCCTTTTTTTGTCATCTGTTCTTATTATAATTAGTAAAAACAAACAATCGAGTAGGGGGAATTCAATCCCCCTCTCACACCACCGTACGTGCCGTTCGGCATACGGCGGTTCAACATAACTTCAA
>USKR01000199.1 GCA_900555215.1 uncultured Ruminococcus sp. | reverse complement strand
AACAATATCCTCATTCGATTCCTCCTTTGCGGTCTATCCGCTGATTTATTTCAAGTCCAGTTCTCCTGCCAGCCATCGTTCCGCCAGCTCGGTCCAGAGTCCCGCCTCGCCCAGCAGCCCGCGCAGCCATTCCTTTACTTCCGGCGTCCAGCGTTCCCTTTTCCTGCCGTCCAGGGCGAACTCCCGGATCATCTCTTCGCCCTCAGCCGGGGCAAGGGACGTCTTCCCGGTCATCACTGCTTCCGCCAGCATGCGGATCTGTTCGAGAGTATAGAGTTCTTCACTCTCCTTATCCAGCCACTCTTCTGTCGCCACAGACATCCCGTGTATCCCGTCAGAGAAGACATGATGCGCGTAAGATACTCCCGCCTTTCTGCACGCCTCGGCAAAGAGATAACTGTTCTCAACCGGCACGCTGGCATCGGTGGCTGTCTGCCACAGGAAGCAGGGAGGCGTATCTTCTGTCACATGCTTTTCCAGAGACATATACTCCAGATCTTTTTCATCCGGATCTGTTCCAAGGAGCGCGCGGAATGATTCCCGATTCGCATATTTCCCGGCGGTAATGACCGGATAGCACAGAACCGCCGCGTCCGGGCGGTTTGATATTTCTTCATACTCCGGGTTCGGATCCTCGATGTCCTCGAAATGTACGCACAGAGAAGCACAGAGATGACCTCCGGCAGAAAAGCCGCACACCGCGACCTTCAGCGGATCAATATTCCACTGTGCAGCGCGGGCGCGGATGATCCTCACCGCCCTTGAAATATCCCTGAGGGGCTGTCTTCCCAGCGGCGCTTCCAGTTCATCCAGATGGTTTACTGTGTAAACAAGAACGAATACATTATAGCCTGCCCGGTAAAATTCCAGAGCCGGGAGGTTTCCCTCATACGGAGAAGCATACCTGTATGCCCCTCCGGGCGCCACGACCATTGCCGGCCGGATTTTATCATCCTCATGTATATAACTCACTATAAAGGGAATAAATCCATATGCGGCAGGGTATGCATATTCCTCTTCCTCCCATATCACAATCCTCTCTCCGATCAAATTGACCTCCTCCTCTCTTCAGCAAAACGGACAGAGCGCTTCCGCCAATACCGGCAGAAACTCTCTGTCCGCCAGAAAGCCTGTCTTTTATTATAATTCCACGTCTTTTAAGTACGGATTCTCCGCCTCATAAAATTTCTCTTCCTCAACTACACGCGCCAGTTCCATATCGATCGGCATTTTTCCAAGCACCGGCACGCCCATTTCCGATGCGATCTGGTCAATATGACTCTCTCCGAATACCTTGATTTCTTTTCCGCAGTCCGGACATTTCACATAACTGTAATTCTCTACAACCCCGAGCACCGGAATGTTCATCTGCTCCGCCATATTGGCCGCCTTCTTCACGATCATCTGGACAAGGTCCTGAGGAGACGTTACGATCACCACGCCGTCCACAGGCAGAGACTGGAACACTGTCAGCGGCACATCGCCTGTTCCGGGCGGCATATCCACAAAGAGATAATCAATGTCACCCCACATTACATCTGTCCAGAACTGCTTTACGACACCTGCGATGATCGGGCCTCTCCAGATCACCGGTTCAGATTCGTCCTCCAGCAGCAGGTTCACAGACATGATCCTTGTCCCATCCTTTGCCGTACAAGGCAGGATACTGTCCTCTGTACCTCTCGCCTTCTCATGTATCCCGTACATTTTCGGGATGGACGGACCTGTAACATCCGCGTCAAGGATACCGACTGTATAGCCTTTTTCTCTCATCAGCCTGGCAAGCGACGCCGTGACGAGAGATTTTCCCACTCCGCCCTTTCCGCTGACCACACCGATCACTTTCTTTATCGACGAGTACATGTTCATCGGCTCGCGGAAATCTGTCTTCTTGCTCGTACAGGAATCGGCATGCGCGCATCCTGCGCAGGATTCCTCTGTACATCCGTTTGTATTCTGTTCTTCTGGCATAATTCTTTTACCTTCTCTCTGATAATTTAATCCTTTGACGGATTTCGTCCTTCAGCAGATCCTCATATCATCTCCTGCTTTTGCGTCCGCCTGCTTCTGTTAGTATAACATATTCCTCCGGAATCTTACACATTATTTTATAACAGATCGATCCTGTCTCACAAAATCATCTGCTGCCGTTCATCCTCATACCGCTCCCTGAGCGGCAGATGCGTCTCTGGTCACATCTCTCAGCCACTTACAGCTCCTGTACCGCCAGGACGTGATCGGAATCTTGATGATCTCATCACTCATCAGGATCATGTATACAACCGGCACGCTCAGCTTAAATACAAAGGCAGCCAGGAATCCCAGAAGAATGGAGCAGCACCACATCGTGCTCACATCCAGGATCAGACCGAACCTCGTATCCCCGCCTGACCGGAATATTCCAACCACCATAGTGGTATTGAACGCCTGTCCCACTACAAAATAAGACATTACAAAAAACATGATCCTCAGGTAATCTTTCGCTTCCGCCGAAAGAGACAGAAAAGCTGTTGCAATTGGCGAGGCAATAAGGATAACCGCCCCTCCCAGCATGCCCATGATCAGGCTGAGCCCGATGAACCTCTTCGCATAAGCGCGGGCATGCTCCATCTTTTTCTCCCCGATCGTCTTCCCGAGATAGATCGCCGCCGCGCTGGAAAGTCCGAATGAAACGACCGTCGCAAGCTGCCTTGCCACCTGTGCCACAGAATTTGCCGCCACTACAGGGCTTCCCATGTGTCCCAGGATCGCCGTATTCGCAGCAGTGCCAAGCCCCCACATCACCTCATTGATAACCACGGGAAGGGCATATTTCATAAAATCGCTGAACAGCACCTTATCTGTATGGATCACATATCGCAGCCTCAGCTTAATATCCTTATTAAACAGCCTGGCATAGCCTGCTACCAGGATAACTTCCAGTATTCTGGCACAAAGTGTGCCCAGAGCAGCCCCGCTCACTCCCATTGCCGGGAGTCCGAGAAGACCGAAAATAAAAATCGAATTCATGATAATATTGCAGATCAGTGACAGCAAATACACAACAGTGGCAACGATCACCCGCTCTACGCTTCTCATGATATACAGGTATGCCTGCGTGATCCCGATCATAATATATGTAAACGCAACGATTCGCAGATACCTGATTCCCTCGGCAATGACCACAGGATCACTGGTAAATATCTTAAGAAGCATTCCCGGGACCGCAAGGGCTGCAACAGTAAAAAGGGCAGTTACAAAAACTGCCGATTTTACTGCTATCCCGAGGATCTTTTCAATAGCATCCCTGTCGCACTTTCCCCAGTACTGGGCCGTCAGAACTGTTGCTCCGGAGGTCAGCCCGAACAGGAACAGGGTCATGATATACTGCACCTGTCCCGCGAGGGACGCGCCGGACAGCGCGTCTTCCCCCACGGCTCCGAGCATGACCACATCCGCCGCGGTGACCCCCACATTGATCAGATTCTGAAGCGCCATGGGCACGACGAGGGCGATGACTGTACGATAAAACTTTCTCCATTCGATGCCCAAACGATCCTGTTCTCTTTTCATCAGCATAGCTTATTCTCTTTTCCGGAACTTATCCTTACTCTTTTCCGTTGAAGCAGTAGGTGCATACCTTGCACGGCTCCAGCCCGATAGATTCCAGAAGGTCGTCCAGCCTGTGGAATCTCAGGG
>USKR01000198.1 GCA_900555215.1 uncultured Ruminococcus sp. | reverse complement strand
AGCTTTACGACTACATAGTCCAGCATAGGCTCAAAGCTTGCGTAAGTTTTCTGCGTAATCGCATTCTTAATCTCATCCAGTGTATAGCCAAGGGCGATCTTTGCCGCCACCTTGGCGATCGGGTATCCTGTCGCCTTGGACGCCAGAGCGGAAGAACGGCTGACACGCGGGTTTACCTCGATGACACAGTATTCAAAGGAATCCGGATTCAGCGCGTACTGCACGTTACATCCGCCGGTAATATTCAGCTCGCTGATGATATTCAGTGCGGAAGTACGGAGCATCTGGTATTCCTTGTCGCCCAGCGTCTGGGACGGAGCCACAACGATGGAATCCCCTGTGTGCACGCCTACCGGGTCGATGTTTTCCATATTACAAACTGTGATGCAGTTTCCTGCGCTGTCACGCATCACCTCGTACTCGATCTCTTTCCATCCCGCGATGCAGCGCTCTACAAGAACCTGTCCCACACGGGAAAGCCTCAGGCCATTCTCCAGGATCTCCACAAGCTGATGGGAATCATGGGCGATACCGCCGCCGCTTCCTCCCAGTGTATACGCCGGACGCAGCACGACCGGATAGCCGATCTTGTTCGCGAACGCAAGGCCGTCGTCCACATTTTCCACGACAAGGGATGCAGCCACCGGCTCGCCGATCTTCTCCATGGTCGCCTTGAACTCCAGGCGGTCTTCCGCCTTCTTGATCGTCTCGGATGTAGTTCCGATGAGACGCACGCCGTTTGCCTTCAGAAATCCGGCTTCTTCCAGCTCCATGGCAAGGTTCAGTCCTGCCTGTCCTCCCAGTGTCGGGAGCACGCTGTCCGGCTTCTCCTTCAGGATGAGCTGCTCTACCACCTCAACAGTCAGCGGCTCGATATAGACACGGTCCGCGATGTCTTTATCCGTCATGATGGTCGCCGGGTTGGAGTTCAGCAGAACAACCTCAAGCCCCTCCTCCTTCAGAGAACGGCACGCCTGTGTCCCCGCGTAGTCAAACTCCGCTGCCTGTCCGATGACGATCGGACCGGAACCGATGACCAGTACTTTCTTTATACTTAAATCTCTTGGCATTATTTCGCTCCTCCCATCATCTCAATGAATCTGTCAAACAGGTACCCCGAATCCTGCGGTCCCGGGCATGCCTCCGGATGGAACTGCACGGTGAAAATGTTCTTGCCCACATATGCAAGTCCCTCATTGGTCCCATCGTTTACGTTCTTAAACGCAGGCACAGCCACTGCCGGATCGATGCTCTCATCGTCCACCACATAGCCGTGGTTCTGGGATGAGATATACACCCTGCCGGTCTTTAAGTCCTTGACCGGATGGTTTCCGCCGCGGTGTCCGTATTTCAGCTTGTGCGTGGACGCGCCCGCAGCAAGCGCCATGAGCTGATGCCCAAGGCAGATGGCAAAAATCGGAATATCTGTATTGTAGAGCTTTCTGATTTCTTCGATAATAGATGTGCAGTCCGCCGGATCTCCAGGTCCGTTGGAAAGCATAATGCCGTCAGGTTCAGATGAAATGATTTCCTCCGCGGTTGTGTGCGCCGGATATACAGTCACCTCGCAGCCACGTTTATTTAAAGACTGTGCAATATTATTCTTTGCGCCAAGGTCAAGAAGTGCGACTTTCTTTCCTGTCCCCTCAAGAACATATTTTTCTTTGCATGTCACTTTAGAGACAACATCTCCCACTGTGTATGCCTTCAGCTTCGGCAGGATCTCGTCCAGATCATAATTTTCATTCGTTGTGATCATGCCGTTCATGGTTCCCTTTTCCCTCAGGATCTTAGTAAGAGCACGGGTATCGATTCCCGCGATTCCCGGAATATCCTGTTCTTTAAGGAAATCCTGGATCGTTCCCTCGCAACGGAAATTGCTTGGCATCCTGGATAACTCTCTTACAATATAGCCGTCCGGCCATGCCTTTTTTGACTCCATATCCGGCGTGATGCCGTAATTTCCGATCAAAGGATATGTCATGACAACAGCCTGTCCCGCGTAGGATGGGTCTGTCAGCACCTCAAGATAACCTGTCATAGAAGTGTTGAATACGATCTCGCTGATGCAGTCCCGCGTGGAACCTATGCTTGTCCCCGTAAATACTGTACCGTCTTCTAATATTAGAAACGCCTTCATCTGTTCACCCTTTCCCTTCGTATAGATCAATAGCCAGCAATCTGAAAACCAGCCTTTTCCGGCTGTGCCGTTACATAGCAAAGGCACTCTTGGAGTCTTTTGATCCAGAGCGCCCTCGTTCTCAAATTGTAAAGATTATACTACAACTGAGGTCATATTTCAACCGATAAATACCTCCAAATATTTCACGAATACTTCTAAATATTCAGAAATATTACTCATAATTCCAAAACACTGTCATCCTGCAGTGTTTCTCATCTTCAATGTACGTATATTTTACACGCTCCAGCCCATATGCACCCGCCAGATTCTGCGCAGCTTTCGGAAACAGATCATTGATAACCGTATCCCTTGCCTGACCATACACCGAGGAGTCTGAAAATTTGCACACGTACATTTTCTCACCGGCATAGATACTCTGGTTCATATCCGATAGAAGGATCTGCGGGTCAAAAGAATCATAGTACATCCCGTTCATCCGGTAGTAGTTGAGATCCTCCTGGTCACACACAGGGTAAGCAGTTTCACTGCTCTGGACATGATCTACAGCGATCTCCGAATCCGTACAGCACAGATAGTCGTAATTAATGACATTCTCCGGAAGCATCTCCCCGCTCTCGGCAGAATAGAATACCGGGTCAGCAAACGTTACATCCATCTGATAATACTTTCCGTCACAATTTACGATATTCCACGCGTGGGCTCCCTGTTCTTCCACAGTGCCGACAACATAGATGGTCTCTATCCCCAGCTTTCCAAGCAGGTACTGGGCGGCTCTGGAATATCCCGCGCAGACAGATCGTTTTCCCACAAGGGCACTGTAAATATTCTGGTTGTCTGGAGCATCCTCATCATAGTCCACAGTATTTACAATATACTCAAAGACATATTTAATCCGGTGCTCCCGCATCCGCTCCCCCGATACACGCCTCAACCGCCGCGTCGATCTCCGCCTGCCGCTGGTCCCGGATATCCGCAGTGCATGTATAACCCGGATAAAATTCTGTATAACTGTCATAGACCGTCATCCGCGAACTTCCATCGCACCAGAACAATTCCGAACGGTCGTACAGAAGATACTCGTATACCTTTGCAGGCTGGTCGTCTCTCCCCGCGTGGAGCAGTACACACTCCTCCATATCCTGAACTCCCTGGAGAAGTTCCCTGTATACAGTCTGTTCCGCTTCACTGAGCTGCTGATAGTAGAAATCTCCCTCCACCTCCTCCACAGTAACCGTAAGTTCCGGGAAATCCGCTCCCCGCTCTGACACTGCATTAACAGTCTCCTCCACAGCCTTCCCCGCGATTTTCTTGAGCATACCGCCCAGTTCTGCCTGTGCCCAGGGCAGGGCATATGCCGCCATAGCGCCAGCCCCTGTCAGAACCGCAAGTGCACAGAGACAGCCTGCGGTCCTGGCACGTTTCCTTTTTCTCCGCCTTCTTCTGTCAGCCATATTTCTCCTTTCCGCACCAACCACAAAGGACCATTTATCCTTTACCTGCCCCCGGGATCAGGTAAGTTCCGCAATCCTGGACACCCC
>USKR01000197.1 GCA_900555215.1 uncultured Ruminococcus sp. | reverse complement strand
CGTTCCAGCAGCTCCGTATCAGATGTGATCCCATACCCCAGGCGCAGTCCCGGGATGGCATGCATCTTGGTAAATGCCCGCACTACAAAGAGCTGGGGCCAGTTTTCCGCCTCTCTCTCCGCGTAAAATGCCTTTCCCGGATCCGCGAATTCGATAAAGCACTCATCCAGCACGATCCGGATTTTCTTTTCCCCGCACCGCCGGATGACCCTGCGCAGGAGTTCCTCCGGGATCACCTGTCCCGCAGGGTTCGAAGGAGAGCAGAGAAACACCATATCCAGATCCTCTGTCAGCTCCTCCAGGAACCGCCCGGTCAGCCGGAAATTTTCTTTTTCTTCCGTCTGATAATAACGGATCTGACAGTCCGCTGTGCGGAGCGCCCGCTCGTATTCCGAAAAGGCAGGGACAGGGATCAGCGCTTTTTTCGGTTTTTCAGCGGTCACAAGTGAGAAGAACAGATCCGCCGCTCCGTTTCCCGGCAGGATGTATTCCTGCGGGACACCCAGTTTTTCCGCCAAAGCCGCCTTCAGGGCACGGCACTGGCTGTCCGGATAGGCGCAGCATTTATCGATCCCCCGCTTTGCCGCCTCAAGCACCGCTTCCGACGGTCCGAAAGGATTGACATTGACTGAGAAATCCAGCATGCCCTTATATGTATAAATATCTCCTCCGTGTCCGTATTCCATGTCCTTCTCCTTTTTGTTCCTCTCTATCGTCCCGGTCCCGCCGTCTCCCTTCTGTCAGGTCAGCAGGATCAAGGTAAGTTTTATCCCGCCGCACAAGAGAAAAGTCAGAAGCTCTGCGGCGTACATAAGCCTTCCCGTCCTCTGGATATCCTCCGGCTCGATCCTGCGCAGGGCGTCCCCGATAAATTCTTTTTTATAAACTTTCCCAAAGTAGACCGCATCTCCGGCAAGCTGTACACCCAGCGCGCCCGCGCATACGGACTCTGTCTGCGCCGCGTTGGGGCTTGCATGTTTCCTCCTGTCCCTGCGGTAGATCTTCCAGGCATTCTTTCCGTCCAGCCCTGTGAGAAATGCTGCTGCCGTCATGAGAAGCCCTGTGATCCGCGCCGGGATATAGTTGAAGATATCATCCATTTTCGCCGGAATCCTTCCGAAATACAAGTACCTGTCATTTTTATAGCCCAGCATAGAGTCCATGGTATTCACTGCCTTATACAGAAATCCCAAGGGAGCTCCTCCGATCATCATATAGATCAGCGGAGCGGTCACCCCGTCAGAGGTATTCTCTGCCACAGTCTCTACCGCCGCCTTTGTGACGCCTTCCTCAGTGAGCTTCTCTGTATCCCTGCCTACGATCATGGAGACTGCTCTCCTCGCGCCGGGAAGGTCGCTCTCTTTCAGCTTCTCATATACCTTCCTGCTCTCAGATGACAGACTCCGCGCCGCCAGGATCTGGAAGCACCAGAATGTCTCCAGCAGGAACCGGAGTGCCGGGTGGAGCCATCCGGCAAGGGCGAGCAGGGCAAAAGGGATCAGAAACGCCATCAAAGCGGTCATCACCCAGAGCACGCCCCCCGCTGCCATAAGATGGGAGCCGCACACTTTCCTTAACTGTCTCTCCGCCCATGAGATCCAGTTCCCTATGAGCCGCACCGGGTGGTACAGCCAGACCGGATCTCCGAAAAGAAGATCCAGAAGTAAGCCCGCCGCACAGGCTGCAAGTGACATGAGCATCTTTTTTCTCCTTTATCCTATCTTCCTGATATCCCGCAGGATCTCTGTCCCGTTTTTCCACTCTTCTTCCATAGCTCTCGCAGAGTATCCACACCCGTTTCCTGCCTGCCAGTCATAAAATGAATGCCTCCCCTCTGCCATTCGGGAGAGTGCCGCCATGATCGTGCCGCCGTGAATGACAAATGCCGCCCGGTCTGCTCCCGCTTCTATCCAGCGCCGTATCCATTTCCTCACGCCCTGTTCACACCGTTCCCGGAATGCCTCCTGAGACTCTCCGTCCGGAAAGGCGGTCATACCGCCGGATTCCAGCCATCGGATATAGGCAGGCTCCTCTCTTAGTTCTTCATATGTTTTCCCCTCAAACCTCCCGAAATCACATTCCCGGAGCAGGGGATCCACCTCGACCGGCACTCCCGGCCAGATCAGCTCCGCTGTCCGGACGCACCGCCTCATCGGACTTGCCGTCAGAAACCGGATATCCGGATAAGCGGCTGCCTCAGTTCCTTCCTGCTGCTCCCGGAAAGCAGTTACCGCACGGTCAGACAGAGGTTCATCTGTCCTTCCGATGTACTGTCTCTTTTCATTTCCCGGCGTGGCAAGATGCCGGATAAAGATCACTTCCATAAGCACCCTCCCGCAAGGATCAGGACCGCAAGCATGGCAAGCTCACACATCTGGAGAAAATATCCCGCCAGATCTCCTGTCGTTCCTCCGAACTGTTTCCTGCTGAGAAGGAAATAATGCAGAAATACAAGGAGTGCCGCCGCGAGGGCGAGACTGCCCGGTATTGGGGAGAGCCAGATCATCCCCGCGCCGCATACCGCTGCCCAGAGGATCAGGACCACTCGCACCCGTCTTCTCTGCGCCCCGTCCTGAAATGTGCGGAGAAGCCCGCTGTTCTTCGCTGCCCGGAAACTTACCACGGAAATACCGCTTAAGGATCTGGAAAGCGGGAACATAAGTGCCGCCGCCGGGAAGACGGAGAGGTCTGCCTCGCTCCAGAGCGCTGCGTTCAGCAAAAAGTATGCGCACAGCCATATGACGGCAAACGCCCCTGTATGCGGGTCTTTCAGTATCTCCAGCTTTTTCTCCCGGTCTCCGTAGGAGCTGAGCGCGTCCATAGTATCCGCAAAGCCGTCCATATGGATCCCCCCTGTCACCAGCACCGGGATCAGTGTCATGACTGCAGCGAAAAAGAAGCTGCCGCAGTCAGTCCAGGTCAGGAGCGCATATCCCGCGGCATACTCCACAGCCCCTGTCACCACGCCTATAACCGGGAAAAAACACATCGCATACTTCATATTTTTTTCATTCCAGTCCACTGTGGGGACAGGAATTTTCGAATACATGGACAGTGCTACTGCCAGCGAACCTAAAAACCGCATCTTCCTTCTCCTGCCTGTTCTCCTATTTCAGTTCTTCGTATTGTTCTACCTTGATCTCTTCAAACGTACTCATCCGGTTATAGACTTCCAGTCCCATCTCAAGAAGGGGGAGCACTGCCACCGCGCCGCTTCCCTCTCCCAGTGACATGCCGCAGTCTATAAACGGAGAAAGTCCCAGCGCCTCCAGCACCATGCCGCCCGCCGGTTCATTGGATCGGTGCGACGGCATCATATAGTCCGCGCAATCCGGCGCTATGCGCGCCGCGCAGAGCGCTGCTGCCGAAGAGATAAAGCCGTCGATAACGATCGGGATATGGCAGATGGCGCCCCCGAGAAATACCCCGGCAAGCCCTGCGATATCCAGACCTCCCACTTTTGCCAGTACGTCCACGGCATCCGCCGGATCCGGCGCGTTGAGCCGGACTGCCCTGCGGATGGCGTCCACCTTCCGGCGCAGCCCCTCTGTGGTAAGCCCGGCGCCTCTCCCGGTCACTTCCTCCGGGTCGCGCCCCAGGAGCACGGATACCACCGCACTGCTCGTGGTCGTGTTCCCGATGCCCATCTCGCCGGTGGCAATGATATCATAGCCCTTCTCCGCC
>USKR01000196.1 GCA_900555215.1 uncultured Ruminococcus sp. | reverse complement strand
GGAAAAAAGAAGAACCTCACGAGAACATGGGGAAGGTTGCTGAATCCCTCCGCATAGATAATGATGATTTTGAGGAGGAAGAATATTTCGGCGATGATGAACTTCCTGAAGAAGAATTCTTCGATGAAGGCGAGGCGTTTGAAGAGGAAGAAGAATATCTGGACGAAGGCGAAGAATTCGAAGAGGAAGAGGAATATCTGGGCGAAGGCGAAGAATTCGAAGAAGAAGAGGAATATCTGGGCGAAGGCGAAGAATTCGAAGAGGAAGACGAGTACCTTGGAGAAGGTGAAGATTTCGAAGAAGATATATTGGAAAGCGAAGCTGAAGAATTCGATGATGAAGTACCCGATATTGCTGAAGAATTCCGTATTAATCCAGAACATGCAGATCAGGAGGATGACAGGGAGATACCGGATGATGATGACGATGGCATGGACATCCTTTCAGCAACAACTCCTCTTAGCAGGAAAGAGACAGCGAAAATGATCGCAACTGGAAAGACTGCGCCGCTTCCTCTGGATGAGATTTCAGACGCTCTTTCTATGTCGGACACGGGATTTATCGTACATGGGCGTTATGATCTGGAGATGCAGAGCGGCATCGGCACAAGAGCGGGGCTTACGGAGGAACAGAAAAAGCTGTTTTCCTATTTTGTTCCGGTGCGGGGAATGAGCGAACAGCTGGTAGATGTACTGGAGCAGGATAAAAACTGCACGAATAGGAATGGCACATCAAAGTCAGGAAATCTTCTGATCATCGGAAATAAGGGCAACGGAAAAACTGTGCTTGCAGTGGATGTAGTCAAGGCGATCCAGAAACAGAGAGAGATCAAACAGGGAAAGGTTGCGATCGTTACAGGAGATTCTTTAAATAAAAAGAAAATCAGTGATATTTTTGATAAGCTTTACGGGGGAGCCCTGATCATTGAAAAAGCAGGCAAGATGAATGAAAAGACAGTCGCACGGTTAAACAAAGCGATGGAGAAAGACACCGGGGAGCTGCTGATCGTACTTGAAGAGCAGAGGAAACCGCTTGACAGGCTGCTGTCATCGAACCGTGAATTCAGGAGAAAATTCACATCCCGGCTGGAGATACCGATCTTTATTAATGACGAGCTGGTAACATTTGGTCAGACTTATGCGCATGAGAATGGATACCGTATAGATGAGATGGGTATCCTGGCGCTGTACAGCAAGATTGACTCCCTTCAGAGGGAAGATCACGCGGTAACTGTCGCAGAGGTTAAGGGGCTTATGGACGAGGCGATTCAGCATTCTCAGAAAGCGTCTGCCAAGAAGCTGATGAAGCGTGTATTTGGAAAGAATACGGATGAGGCAGACAGAATTATCCTTTCAGAGAAGGATTTTAATATCTGATCTTGAACAAAAGAGAAAGACAGTGTTTTGTCAGAAAAGATGTAAGACATTCTGGCGGGGTACTGTCTTTCTTTTTGTCTATTTTTGCTAATGAGAAGCTTTTCTCTTTCTTTTTTTGTGGTGATAAAGTATAATATGGATAGACAAAAATCGAGCGGTGAGGTGGCTTTCATGAAAAAGGGAAAAAGCACAAAGAAAAAGTTACAGCCTTATGAGATCGGTGAGCTTGACCAGTATCTTTTCGGTCAGGGAAATCATTATGAGATCTATCAGAAAATGGGTGCGCATAAAGTGACATGCAACGGAAAAGAAGGAGTTTATTTTGCAGTTTGGGCGCCCCATGCACGCCGGGTTGCAGTGATCGGTGATTTCAACGGCTGGGACTTTGAAGCAGACTACATGGAGAGGCAGGAGCCTTTGGGAATTTATACGCTCTTTGTTCCGGGCGTAAAAGAGGGGGATCTCTACAAGTTCTGTATTGAGACAGAGCAGGGGAAACGCATCTTTAAGGCGGATCCGTTTGCAAACTATGCGGAGCTGAGACCCGGTACGGCATCCAGGGTGACAGATATCTCTCATTTGAAATGGACGGACGATGCTTGGATGAAAACGCGTGAGACATGGGATCACAAGGTAAATCCAATGTCTATTTATGAGGTACACCTGGGGTCCTGGATGCGTCATCCGGGAAGAGAGGATGAAGGTTTTTACACATACAGAGAATTTGCAGAGGCAATCACTGAGTATGTTAAAGACATGGGCTATACCCATGTGGAGCTTATGGGAATGGCCGAGCATCCGTTTGACGGGTCATGGGGATATCAGGTGACCGGCTATTATGCCCCGACTTCGAGGTATGGAACCCCGGAGGATTTTGCTTACATGATCAATTATCTGCACAGAAATAATATCGGTGTGATCCTTGACTGGGTACCCGCACATTTTCCGAGAGATGCGCATGGACTGGCAGATTTTGACGGCACGCCTACATTTGAGTATGCGGACCCGCGTAAGGGTGAGCATCCGGACTGGGGGACAAAGATTTTTGACTATGGGAAGGCCGAGGTGAAGAATTTCCTCATCGCAAACGCATTGTTCTGGATCGAGCATTTCCACGTGGACGGGCTCCGAGTAGACGCGGTGGCATCAATGCTTTATCTGGATTACGGAAAGCAGGACGGTCAGTGGGTCGCAAATAAATATGGCGGAAATGAGAACCTTGAGGCGATCGAGTTCTTTAAGCATCTGAACTCTGTTGTTCTGGGAAGAAATAAGGGCGCTGTTATGATCGCGGAAGAGTCTACCGCATGGCCGAAGGTAACAGGAGCGCCGGAGGATGGCGGTCTTGGTTTCAGCCTGAAATGGAATATGGGCTGGATGCACGATTTTACAGAATATATGAAGCTGGATCCGTATTTCAGGAAGAACGCGCATAATATGATGACATTTGCCATGTCGTATGCGTACAGCGAGAACTATATCCTTGTATTGTCTCATGATGAAGTGGTGCATCTGAAGTGCTCCATGCTCAATAAAATGCCGGGACTCGGATTTGATAAATATGCGAACTTGAAAGTGGGATATGCCTTTATGACAGGACATCCCGGCAAGAAGCTGCTCTTTATGGGACAGGAATTTGCACAGCTCAGAGAGTGGAGCGAGGAGAGGGAACTTGACTGGTTCTTGTTAGCTGAGCCTGAGCATCAGGCAATCCAGAACTGGTACCGTGATCTTCTTCATCTTTATAAAAAGAATAAGGCTATGTATGAGATGGATTCAGATCCCTCAGGATTTCAGTGGATCAACGCAGACGACTGCTTCCGCAGTATTTACAGTTTTATGAGACATTCTAAGGACGGAAAGAAAAATCTGCTCTTTGTGTGTAATTTCACACCGATGGAACGCCCGGATTACCGGGTCGGAGTACCGAGAAGAAAACAGTTAAAGCTGATACTCAACAGCGATGATGCAAAGTACGGCGGAAAAGGCGAGGAGAGACCGCTGATCTATAAACCGGTGAAACAGGAGTGCGACGGGCAGAAATATTCGTTTGCGTACCCGCTTCCGGCATATGGAGTGGCTGTATTTGAGTGTTGATAATAAAATGTGCAAACTAATATGTATAAGGGGTCAGGCACCTTTAAAAAGGGGTCTGACCCCTTTAAGATAAAATATGTAAAAAACTTACAAAACTCAAAAATAAAATCGGAAAATTATATGAAAAATAACAAATTAATGATATAATAGACCCCGTACTGATAAATTTTATATTTTTAATCCAAAAGGAATGGAGGAGTGATTGGAATGGA
>USKR01000195.1 GCA_900555215.1 uncultured Ruminococcus sp. | reverse complement strand
CGGCGGCAGGACCCTCCTTGTGACCGGTGAGGACGAGAAGGAAGATCCCCTTGACTTTGTGCTCTGGAAGCCGAAAAAAGAAGGGGAGCCTGCGTGGGAGTCACCGTGGAGCGAAGGACGTCCGGGATGGCATATCGAGTGCTCAGAGATGTCCAAGAAATATCTTGGAGAGCAGATCGATATCCATGCGGGCGGAGAGGACTTGATCTTCCCTCACCATGAAAATGAGATTGCTCAGAGCGAGGCTGCCAATGGAAAGGAATTTGCAAGATACTGGATGCACAACGGATTCCTCAACATTGATAACCGCAAGATGTCTAAATCTCTGGGAAATTTCTTTACAGTGCGCGAGATCAGCGAAAAATATGACCTTCAGGTACTCCGCTTTTTCATGCTGAGCGCTCATTACAGAAGTCCGTTGAATTTCAGCGCGGAATTGATGGAGGCTGCGAAGAATGGGCTGGAGCGTATCCTGACCGCCGCAGAGAATCTGAGGTTCCTGTCCGGAAACGCGGGGAAAGGCGGAATGACAGAGGAGGAGAAGGTGCTGTTCGCCAAGACGGAAGAGTATGTGACCGACTTTGAGCGAGCCATGGACGATGATTTTAATACAGCAGATGCTATCGCGGCTGTATTTGATCTTGTGAAATATATCAATACAACAGCGGACGGATCCCGTTCCGAAGAGTATCTGGACAGCCTTTATGCACGTCTTCACACCCTGACTGATGTGCTCGGCATTATTATTGACAAAGAGGAAGAGATGCTTGACGAGGATATCGAAGCATTGATCGAGAAACGTCAGGCTGCGAGAAAGGAAAGAAATTTCGCTCTGGCTGACCAGATCAGAGATGAGCTTCTGGCAAAAGGGATCATCCTTGAGGATACGAGAGAAGGAGTAAAATGGAAAAAGGCATAGAGTTCGGATTCGAGCATTATATGGAGCAGATACCCGGTATGGGGGAGGTAGATCCCCGTGCCAGTTCTCCTCTGGTACTGGCTTATATCGGTGACTGCGTTTTTGACCTGATCATCAAGATGATGGTGGCAGGCAGGGGCAACAGGCAGGAAGAGGAAACAGACAGGTACACAAGCTGCATGAGGAGACCAGCCATTATGTACAGGCGTCCGCGCAGTCTTTTATGATGCGCGCCATGCAGGAACATCTGACAGAAGAAGAACATGCAGTGTACCGGAGAGGGAGAAACGCGCGCAGTGTCTCCCCGGCAAAAAATCAGTCGATCACAGATTACAGGCGTGCCACCGGTTTTGAGGCGCTCATCGGGTATCTGTACCTGAACCGGGAGTATGAAAGGCTCACCGAGCTGGTCTCCATCGGGCTTGAGAGCATGAGGGCAGCAGACGGAGAAGAGAGAGCAGAAGACACAGAGAAATCATAGAATGCAGGAGAATCAAAGGATGCGGGAAAATCATAGAATGCAGGAAAATTGCGGATATCAGGAAAATCATGCAGAAGATCCGGGGCAGAACAGGGAGCATACGCTTGTTGTCGAAGGGCGCAATGCAGTGCTGGAGGCATTCCGCTCCGGGCGCACTATTGATAAGCTCTTTGTGCTGGACGGCTGTCAGGACGGTCCGGTGCGCACCATTATCCGGGAGGCAAAGAAGCATGGGGCGATCCTGAATTTTGTCGGAAAGGAACGGCTTTCGCAGCTCAGCCAGACCGGCAGGCATCAGGGCGTTATTGCATATGCTGCCGCATATGATTATGCCGAGGTGGAAGATATGTTAAAGCTGGCGGAGGAACGGGGAGAAGACCCGTTTCTCATCCTTCTGGATGGGATCGAAGATCCGCATAACCTGGGCGCGATCATAAGGACTGCCAATATTGCGGGCGCTCATGGAGTCATTATTCCCAAAAGGCGTGCTGCCGGTTTGACAGCGACAGTGGCAAAGACCTCTGCCGGAGCCCTTAATTATACTCCGGTGGCAAAGGTGACGAACCTGGTTAAGACGATGGAAGAACTGAAAGAGAAGGGAATCTGGTTTGTATGCGCGGATATGGACGGAGAAGAGATGTACAGCCTGGACCTGACAGGCCCCATTGGCCTTGTGATAGGAAACGAAGGGGAAGGGGTGAGCCGGCTGGTAAAAGAAACCTGTGACTTTACTGCCGGGATCCCGATGAAGGGGGAGATCAATTCCCTGAACGCATCTGTGGCAGGGGGAGTCCTGGCGTATGAGATCGTGCGTCAGCGGCTGCAGAAAGCGCGGTGACTGAGATGGGAAAATATGACAGACTGACGGACGAGCAGCTGATCGAAAGGCTCAGGGCAGGCGAGCGGGAGATCATGGACCATCTTATGGTCAAATATAAATCCATGGTCCGGAAAAAGGCGCGGGCAATGTATCTCCTGGGCGGAGAGAATGAGGATCTGATCCAGGAAGGGATGATCGGTCTGATCAAGTCGGTGCGCGACTATGACCCGGCGCAGGGCACTTCCTTTTCCAGTTTTGCTGAGCTGTGCGTGTCCAGGCAGATGTACAGCGCGATTGAAGCGTCAAAGAGAAAGAAGCATCTACCTCTCAACACATACATTTCTCTCTATGAGGAAAGCGAAGTCGAGAAGGACGGGAGGACAATGCCGTTGATCGATACCATAGAGCCGCAGAAGGAGACCGACCCTGAAGCTCTGTATTTCGGGAAAGAATATACAGAGGCGTTTGTGGAGCAGCTGAAGGGGAATTTAAGTGCTCTTGAGAATCATGTCCTTTATCTTCACCTGATGGGGACGGATTACAGAAAAATAGCTGAACTGCTTGACAAGAGCCCGAAATCGATCGACAACGCGCTTCAGAGGATAAAAAATAAGGCGGAGAAGATGCTCCACCGGGACGAGTGAGAAAGACAGGAGATGAGACAATGAAGAAAACTAATAACTACTGGATGGCTGTTCTTGTTTTTGTTGCAACGATGGCATTGCTGTATGGCGGGGCGATCATTCTTTCACTTGGCGCGGCAGTCGGAGGAGCGGTGATAGGCGGCGGCAGGGCGATTGAACTGATCGATCGGTTTATGACGGAAAATATGAATCTCTTTTCCTGTCTGATCTATGTGGTGCCTGGCGCAGTATTCATTACATGGTATTATTTTGCGTTTGTTGAGAAAAGAGGGATCAGAGAGACGCTGTATTCCCATACACAGCGTCTTAGTCCTGCATGTTTCGGGTGGATCGTCCTTCTTGGATTTGCGGTGCAGCATGTGATTTCTCTGCTCATGGCAGTGATTTATGCCATAATGCCGTCTGCCATGGACCAGTATACAGAGATGATCGACTCCTCAGGAATTACCGAGTATTCGATCCTGTGGGCAGTGGCTACGCTGATCCTTCCGCCGATCGTGGAGGAGACGATCTTCCGCGGGCTGATCCTTCAGTATCTGGGAAGGGCGGGCGCCCGCTTTCTCGTGGCGAACCTTATTCAGGCAGTCCTTTTCGGCGTTTTCCATATGAACTTTGTACAGGGGATTTATACGGCTCTTCTCGGATTCCTTCTGGGCTGGCTGGCGTACAGATATGACAGCATTCTGGTACCGATGGTGCTTCATGCGATCTTTAACCTGTTCGGGACTGTACTGGTAGATCTGGAAAGCAGATTCCTTCCCGACATTGTCCTGACACTGATTATACTCGGGAGTGTGCCGCTGCTGGTCATTACGATCCTGA
>USKR01000194.1 GCA_900555215.1 uncultured Ruminococcus sp. | reverse complement strand
TATATAATGATGAAAAAGCCATGGACATGCACATCCATAACTGTTACGAGATTTATTATTCCATCTCGGGGGGAAAACAATTTCTAATTGATAACTGCTTTTACGACATCCAGGATGGCGATCTGTTCCTGATCAACCAGTTTGAAAGCCACTATCTCTCACAGGTGGATAAGCAGAAGCACGAGCGCATTATCGTATCCATTGACCCGGACTATTTAAAACAGATTTCCACGCCTTCTACAGACCTGGACCGCTGCTTCCATTTTCGGGAAACGGAAATGCCCCATCGGCTCCATCTGTCCGCCGAAGAACAGAGGCGCTTCCTCTATTATATCCACAGATTTCCCGACAACGCAGGACTCGGAGAGGACGTGCTGGACCGTGCGGTATTTCTGGAACTGATGGTATTCCTAAACCGCGCGTTTGACAAGCGCTGCCGGAGCGCAGAGTCCGGCGAGGACGAGAACACCGCCGCATATCACGCGCAGGTTGATGATATTCTTTCTTATATCAATACACACATTCAGGATGACCTGTCACTGGATGCGCTGTCTTCGCACTTTTATCTGAGCAGTTCTTATATCTGCCGGATCTTCAAGGCGGCGACCGGAACCACAATAAATAAATACATTACCGCCAAACGGATCACCCTGTCCAAATCTCTGCTCAGCCGGGGCTGCTCCGTTAACGAGGCGTGCGAGGCATGCGGGTTTCATGATTACAGCAACTTCCTCAAAGCCTTTTCCAAAGCAGTAGGAGTATCACCAAAAAAATACGCCCAGTTTAATTCCTGACACCGCTTTCTTATGAGCGCAGCTTCTCTGCAATCTCCTCGCGCACCTTAAGCACGCTGTCTGCCAGCTCCCGTATCCGGTCATTGTCCATACGGCTGACCGGAGCGGAGATGCTGAAAGCATGTCGGGCGCCTCCCGCAGGTTCTTTCAGACTGCACGCAATGCATCTTACCCCGGTTTCATTTTCCTCATTATCAAGAGCATATCCTCGTCTTCTGATTTCATCCAGTTCCATTTTAAAATCATCGTGATCTGTAATGGTATAAGGGGTCAGTCGGATGATCTCACTGTTATTCCAGATTTCCTCAATCTCCCATTCATCCATTTCCGCCACCATCGCTTTCCCCACCCCGGAACAGTACAGCGGGATTCTGCTCCCGATTCGGGAGACCATCTGGATTCCATTGCTCAGAGACTCTACTTTATCGATATACACCGCATCGATCCCGTCTCTTTCCACAAAATGCACCGTCTCCCCTGTCGCTTCCATCAGCTTTCTCAGATAAGGCCGCACAATCTGCACAATATCTACTTTTCCCATAATCCTGTTTGCAATATCAACAACTTTAAAGGTCGGTTCATATCTGCCGTTTACTGCATTCTGCTTCGCATATCCCATATAAATAAGGGAATTCAATACTCTGTGAGCTGTCGTCTTATTCAGTCCAAGTGCCTCGCTCACCTCCATGAGTCCTGCCGAACCCGCATCTGCCAGAAATTCCAGTGCTCCAAAAAGCCTTCCCGCTACCTGGATCGGATTTTTTTGTTCCATTTCTTCCTCCTGATAAATAAATTTCATAATGTGAAACTTATTTTATCATATTTTACAAAATGGAACAAGTCTTTTATATGTATATATTTTCTTATATTTTCCCGATTTTATCACTTGACTTTTCAGGAAACTGTATTATACTTTCAATCAGGATACATCATAAAACGAAATTCAATTTCATATTATGAAACAAAGGAGAGAGAAAAAATGAACGAAATATTAAAACAGATCGAAGAGATCGGCATCGTTCCTGTTGTTGTCCTCAATGACGCCAAAGACGCTGAGCCGCTGGCACAGGCGCTTTGCGACGGAGGACTTCCGTGCGCCGAGGTTACATTCCGTACGGACGCTGCAGAAGAGTCCATCAGGATCATGACAGAAAAATTCCCGAACATGCTCGTAGGAGCCGGCACCGTCCTGACCACAGAGCAGGTAGACCGCGCTGTCGCAGCCGGAGCGAAATTCATCGTAAGCCCCGGTCTGAACCCGAAAATCGTAAAACACTGTGTAGATAAAGGCATTATCATCACTCCGGGATGTGCAAACCCGAGCGATGTAGAGCAGGCGATCGAAAACGGTCTTGAGGTCGTAAAATTCTTCCCGGCTGAACAGGCAGGCGGTCTCGCTTATATCAAAGCGATCGCCGCTCCGTATGTAGGAATGAAGTTTATGCCTACAGGAGGAATCAACCCGAAGAATGTAAGAGATTATCTCGCATATGACAGAATCCTTGCATGCGGCGGAAGCTGGATGGTAAAAGGCGATCTGGTAAAAGCAGGCGAATTCGACAAGATCAGAGAAATGGTCAAAGAAGCCGTAGAAATCGTAAAAGAAAGCAGAGGTAAATAAGAATGGCAAAGAAAGTAATCACATTTGGAGAGATCATGTTAAGACTGGCTCCGGAAGGATACTACCGTTTTGTACAGGCAGACACCTTCGGCGCTACATACGGCGGCGGCGAGGCAAATGTTGCTGTGTCACTT
Organism: uncultured Ruminococcus sp.; assembly: GCA_900555215.1. Lineage (GTDB taxonomy): Bacteria > Bacillota > Clostridia > Lachnospirales > Lachnospiraceae > Mediterraneibacter > Mediterraneibacter excrementipullorum. The sequence continues at coordinate 1,145 of USKR01000194.1, read as the reverse complement.
GCGAACTATGGATTTGACGCAAAGTTCGTCACAAAGCTCCCGACACACGAGATCGGACAGGCTGCCGTAAATTCACTGAGAAAATACGGCGTTGACACATCCTACATCGCACGCGGCGGTGACAGGGTAGGTATCTACTACCTGGAGAAAGGCGCTTCCCAGCGTCCGTCCAAGGTCATCTATGACCGTGCGGGATCTTCCATCGCTGCTGCATCCGCATCAGATTTCAATTGGAAAGAAATCTTCGACGGAGCAGACTGGTTCCACTTTACAGGAATCACACCGGCCCTCAATGATGATGTAGCCGCTATCTGTCTGGAGGCATGCAAGGCCGCAAAAGAAGCCGGCGTTACTGTTTCCTGCGACCTGAACTACAGAAACAAACTGTGGTCCAAGGAAAAAGCCGGACAGGTGATGGGCGAGCTCTGCAAGTATGTTGACGTATGCATCGCAAACGAAGAGGACGCTTCCGATGTATTCGGCATCAAAGCTGCCAACACAGATGTCACAAAGGGCGAAGTAAACCACGAAGGATACAAAGATGTTGCAAAACAGCTTGCTGACCGCTTCAGATTCTCCAAAGTTGCCATCACTCTGCGCGAGTCCATCTCCGCAAACGACAACAAATGGTCCGCAATGCTGTATGACGGAAATGATTACTACTTCAGCAAGAAATATACAATGCACATCGTTGACCGTGTAGGCGGCGGCGACAGCTTCGGCGGCGGTCTGATCTGTGCATGCTTAAACGGATATGATTCTCAGGCAGCGATCGAGTTCGCGGTTGCAGCTTCCTGCCTGAAACATTCAATCGAAGGAGACTTCAACATGGTATCCATGGACGAAGTACTCAAACTGGCCGGCGGAGACGGATCAGGCCGTGTCCAGAGATAATCTTGATGACGCTATATTCCATATAAACCCAAATTTTGAACAAGGGGATGCTGTCTGCCATGCAGCATCCCCTGTAAAATATACGGAGGTATCCACTATGAGCAGATCTTTTGACCTTCTTTCACTCGGAGAAGTCCTTCTCCGCCTCTCCCCGCCCAGCAACGAACGTCTCGTACGGGGGGAGACCCTTCAGAAACAGGTTGGCGGCGCCGAACTCAATGTTGTTTCCGGTGTTTCTCTTCTCGGACTCA
>USKR01000193.1 GCA_900555215.1 uncultured Ruminococcus sp. | reverse complement strand
ATCTTCTGGATGAGCTGAATTACCAATTCATGCGCCAATTGAAAAAAGAGGGCCTGATCACGCTCAAAGAACTCTTTATTGATGGTACGAAGCTGGAAGCCAATGCAAACCGCTATACTTTTGTCTGGAGAGGGAGCATCAATTACCATCTTGCAGGTCTTTTGGATAAGATAGATGCACTTTATGAAAAGTACAATACACTTCTGCATGAAAATGGGTATGCAGCGAAATACGACCTTGGGGATGCAAAGATGTTCATCATCGAAGGCATGGAAAAAGTCAGGCGTGTGATTGATGAAAACCGGAAACGAAAACTGACAAAGCATAAGAAGCTCTCAAACAATACAATCATCGAAATAGATAACTGCTCCCCTCTTGAGATTTTGAAGCTTCAGAAGAATCTGATGCAGATCACAGAAGGTGAGGGGATATCATTCGTCCACAGTAAGGGAAAAACGAAGTCCGAGCTTCAAAAACTGTATGAGGAACTGGAGGAATGCGGAAACCGCCTGATGGGATATAAAGAATGCTTTGAAATCATGGGGAAAGACCGCAACAGCTATTCCAAAACAGACCTGGAAGCAACATTCATGCGGATGAAAGAAGACCATATGATGAACGGGCAGTTAAAACCGGCATACAATGTCCAGATCGCCGTAGAGAACTACTTCATTATCCACGGATATGTGAGCAATGACCGGACAGACTATAATACGCTGATCCCGGTTTTAGAAAAGCACCGGAATGCGTTTGGAGATACATTGGAGGCGGTGACTGCCGACAGCGGCTACTGCAGTGAGAAGAACCTGCTGTATCTGAAAGAGAATGAGATCAAAAGCTTCATCAAACTTCAAGACCATGAGAAGCGGAAGACACGGGCATACAAAGAGGACATCGGGAAGTATACCAACATGACATACGCTGTCTTTGAAGATGAGCATTATTACATCTGCCATGACAGAAGGGAGCTGCGCCATATCCGGACGGAAAGCAAAGAGATGGACGGCTATACCCAGACGGTGGAAGTATACGGCTGTGCGGACTGCAGTGGCTGTGAGCATAAATCCAAATGTCTTTACAGATACAATGCCCAAAAGAATCCAGACCGCAATAAAGTCATGAAGATCAACGAACGGTGGGAAGCGCTGCGGGAGGAATCCAATGCGAATATCCAGAGTGAAGAAGGGATCCTGAAACGCCAGACACGATCGATCCAGACAGAAGGGCACTTTGGAGATATCAAAGAGAACGAAAACTTCCGACGTTTTAATTACCGTTCGGCGGAAAAAGTGTATAAAGAGTTCATGCTGTATGCAATAGGCCGGAACATTCTAAAATACCACCGGTTCTTGCATCATGAAATCAAGAAATACGAAGGGAAAAAGGAGCAGAAAGCCGCTTAACGGATGGAGCGCCCCTTACAATCCAGAACAGGGGGCTTTTGCGCCCTAAAATACGAGGGACAAAAAGAAAGAGACAGTCCGACAGAAAATTCGGTTCCTAAAAAAATCTGAATTCTCTGGGATTATCTCTTTCCTGCGTGTCAGGGGTTAAAATTCGGTATTAACCGACTTCCCCCTGAGAACTTATTTGGACACTTTTTGGCGAATGTGATACAATATAAATCAGTTGGTCAGTGCGGATCTGCCGGCATGGACCGGAAACGAAGGAGGTACGAAGATGAAATTTCGATATATCACAATTGAAAGAGAATACGGGAGCGGAGGCACAAAAATAGCAAGAACGCTGTCGGAAGTAAGCGGCGTGCCGTGCTATGGTGAAGAAATCCTTGAAGCAGTGGCGAAGAAGCAGGGAATCCCGGTTGAGAGGATCAACCAGTATGAAGAAAAAGCAACGGGAAGCGTACTTTACACAATGTTTGTCATGAGCCGCATGCAGACCGGAGATCCGGATATGCTGACAGTGGAAGGTAAAGTCTTTCTGGACGAGCAGCTTGAGATCCGCCGTCTTGCTATGGAAGGCCCTGCGATCTTTCTCGGGCACTGTGCGTCGGACGCGCTGAGAGATCAGAGAAACGTGGCGAAAGTATTTATCCATTCGGAGGATGAAGAAGAAGTCAAAAAAAGGGTGATAGAAGATTACGGGATCGCTCCGGGAGAGGTGGAGTCGGTCCGCAGACATTATAATAAAAAGAGAGCAGGATATTTCCGCGCAAATACGGGAAATGACTGGAAAGACCTGAAGAATTATGATGTGGTCCTTGATTCGGCAAAACTGGGGATAGAAGGATGCGTGAATGTGCTGAAAGGGCTGCTTTAATTTGGATAAAACCGACAGAATCCTCTGAACGGTTACATATATCATAAGGAGGACATGCCATGGAAATACGGGTACTGCGTTATTTCCTGACCGTGGTCAGGGAGGAGAGCATCACAAGGGCGGCAGAGGTCCTGCACATTACCCAGCCCACCCTGAGCCGCCAGCTGGCGCAGATGGAAGAGCAGATGGGCGTGAAGCTCTTTGTGCGCGGGACAAGGAAGATTACTCTTACAAATGAAGGGGTGCTGCTCCGGCGGCGGGCGGAGGAGATCCTTGAGCTGGTGGATAAGACGGAAAAGGAACTGACGGAGCAGGAAGGACAGGTGGAAGGCGTAGTGGCAATCGGCTGCGGAGACGTGAAATCTGTGCAGAAGCTTCCTGAGCTGATCCGCACGTTCCGTGATAAATATCCTCTGGTCACGTTCGATTTGTATACAGCGACAGCTGACTACATTAAAGAACGCATGGATCATGGGCTTACGGACATCGGGCTTCTTCTGGAGCCGGTGGATCTGGGAAAGTATGATTTTATCCGCCTGGCAGTTGAAGAGAAATGTGTTGTCTCCATGCACCCGGACGCGCCGCTGGCGGCAAAGGAATATATTACGCCGGAGGATCTCGTAGGAGTGCCGCTGATCATGCCAAGACGTTTGAGCGTGCAGGGAGAGATCGCGAACTGGTTTGGCGAATATTATGATCAGCTTCAGATCCTGTTTACGAGCAACCTGCCTGCCAACAGCGCGGTTATGGTGAATCAGCAGCTTGCGTACTCCCTGAACATCTGCGGGTCGATTGATTATTGGGATAAGTCCAAGATCACTTCCCGCCCGCTGAAGCCGGAATTGAATGCGGGATGCGTGCTTGCCTGGAAGAGGCAGCAGCCATTCGGGACAGCAGCAGAGAAATTCATAGATCACATTAAAAAAAGCCTGATGGATGAAAGACATATTGGGAGATAAATGAACGGGAGGGTTTGATTTATAAACCCTCCTGATTCTGTTTAACATATGAAAGTGATTAGCATATAGTTTTCCTCAGAACGGAAAAAATTAAAAAGACTATGATGTAATTGTTGACATTACAACTGAAACGCGTTATTTTAGTAGCATGAGATGTAATGATAAATATTACAACTGATAAAAAGGAAATGAAGACCTGCATGTCCGTTTGCTGCCAGAAGAGAAGAGAATAGCAAAAAATAAAGGAGAGATAAAAATGACTCACAATGAAAAACGAGAATTTTTGATCAGGGAGCTGCTCGCAGAACTTCCGCAGTACAGTAAGATGGAGCTGCCGGATGATGAGAATGAGCAGAAAAGGCTTTTGCGAAGTCTGATGAATATTCGCGCTCCCCGTCCGGTCAGCGATGAATTTCTCCAAATCCAGGACGAATATCTGAGTGAAGAGGTGGCGGCAAAAGGGGTTACGGACA
>USKR01000192.1 GCA_900555215.1 uncultured Ruminococcus sp. | reverse complement strand
ACGGCGTGGAGAAATCCATGCCGTTTTTCTATATCGGATTCTTTTTGGCTTAGTGTAACAAAATATAAAATGTGAAAAGTTTTTCCTGAAATATAATAATAAATATAGAAAATGTAAAAATTTTTACTGATATGAAGTAAAAACTGTTGATATTATTAAAGTTTTTGGATATACTTTTAATATAAAAAGAAGGAGATGATGCATATGATTATCCGTCAACACTATCTGAATATGCTGAAAATTTATCGTGACGTTCCGCTCGTCAAGATACTGGCAGGAATCCGGCGCTGTGGAAAGTCTACGATTTTAGAGATGTTACGGGATGACTTGCTGAAAAGCGGGATTGACGCAGATCATATTATCAGTATGCGCTATACATCGGAAGATTATGATGACGGAATGACAGATAAGGATATGTATCAGATAATCAGAGAAAGGATGACCGGCGATGGCCGCTACTACCTTCTGCTGGACGAAGTGCAGGAAATTGCCGGCTGGGAAAAGGCTGTCAACAGCCTGCTTGAAAACGCTGATACCGATATTTATGTGACCGGCTCTAATTCAAAGCTCATGGCAAGCGAGATTTCCACTTATCTGACAGGACGCTATGTTTCCATCCCTGTCTATACCTTATCCTTTTCCGAATATCTGGAATTTAAAAAATCGGATTCACGTCCCCAAAAGGAGCTTCTGAACGAGTATCTGCGCATGGGCGGCTTTCCGATCGTGGCGCTGGGGAACTTTGACGAGCGTTCTTCTTATCAGATCGTAGAAGGAATTTATAATTCTGTCATCAACAATGACATTACAAAGAGGCATCATGTCACCAATTTTGATCTGTTCAATCGTGTCGTAAAATATATTGTTGAAAACGTTGGCAAGACCTTTTCGGCAAATGCGATTGCGAAGTTCCTGAAAAGCGAGGGGTGTTCTTTGTCTGTCGAAGCAGTTTATAATTATCTGAACTGGCTGGAAAAAGCGTTTGTTATCTATCGATGCCAGCGATATGACCTGCAGGGGAAGTCTGTGTTGAAAACAAAGGAGAAATTCTATCTTGCCGATGCATCTCTGAAATACTGTATGATGGGATTTAATCCAAAATCCCTTGCCGCCATGCTGGAAAATATCGTGTATTTTGAATTGCGGCGGAGAGGATATGAGGTCTATATTGGAAAGAACGAAACAAAAGAGATTGATTTTGTGGCAGTGAGGCGTGACGAGCGTATTTACGTTCAAGTGTGCCGCAGCCTTCCGGAGGAATCGGACAGGGAGACTGCCAATCTTCTTGAAATAAAGGATCATTATCCTAAATATGTGGTAACATTGGATGAATTTGCATCAGGGAATATCAATGGCGTTAAAATCGTGCATTTGGCGGATTTTCTATTGAGAGATGAATATTAAGCTGTCCATAAAAAAGAACAGTTAAAATGAAAATGGCGTGGAGAAATCCATGCCGCTTTTTTATGCGGAAAAAGCAATCGAAAGCGAATAGCAGGAAAGCCAGGGAAACCGCAAAAGTTACTTTTCACACACCCCGGTTACAAAAAAGTGCGTGCCCGGTTACAAAAAGGTGCGTACTTGTCCGCAGGAATAATGTCCCATAAAATAGCGTATAGAAAAAGAAAGAAGACTGTTTTCAAGAGGAGATTGGAGATATTCATAAAGTCATATTTTGGGAGGAGATTATGAAAGCACAAGATTGTTTACAGATCCTGCGGGATGTAAAAGACGTGACCTTTGCCACAGTGGATGAAAAGGGGCTGCCGCAGGCGCGCATTATTGATGTCATGATTGTCGAGGAAGGTAAACTGTATTTCTGTACAGCGCGGGGAAAGGACTTTTACCGGCAGCTTACGGAAAACGGAAATGTAGCGGTCACGGGAATGAACCGTAAGTTCCAGATGGTCCGCCTATCAGGGAAAGCCAGGAGACTGGGAGACCAGAAGAAATGGATCGACCGGATCTTTGAGGAAAATCCGGTGATGAACGGAGTATACCCGGGGGAAAGCAGATATATCCTGGAACCATTCTGCGTGGATAACGGGCAGATAGAATTTTTTGACCTGGGTGTCGAGCCGATCAACCGGGAAAGCTTTTCCCTCGGAGATGAGCGGGTGCAGGAAAAAGGCTTTTTGATTACAGATGGATGTATCGGATGCGGGCTGTGCGCGCAGAACTGCCCGCAGCAGTGTATTGAAGAAGGAACTCCGTACATGATTCGGCAGGAACACTGCCTGCACTGCGGATTGTGCGCTGAGAACTGTCCGGTGCAGGCGATTGCGAAAAAGGGGGAATCACAATGTTAAGAGAAATAGGCACGCTCTTTACTGAGCGCTGGGATTTTTTTGCAGGGCTGTTGTGGGAACATCTGCTGATCTCGCTGATTGCTATTCTGATCGCGGTGGTCATCGGCGGTCTGGCAGGCATATTGATCAGTGAATTCCAGAAGGCGGCGAAACCGACGCTGGGAGTGATCAATTTCCTTTATACGATCCCTTCCATATCAATGCTGGGATTTCTGATCCCGTTCTCAGGAGTCGGCAATGCCACGGCAGTCATCGCGCTTACTGTATACGCGCTCCTGCCAATGGTACGCAATACGCATACCGGGATCACCAACCTGGACCCGGCTGTGCTGGAGGCTGCAAAAGGAATGGGAAGCACGCGCATGCAGATCCTTTTCAGGATCAAACTGCCGCTGGCAATGCCGGTGATCATGTCCGGTATCCGCAGCATGGTGACAATGACCATCGCCCTTGCGGGTATTGCATCTTTCATCGGCGCAGGCGGACTGGGAGTGGCGATCTACCGGGGCATCACCACGAACAACGCGGCAATGACCATTGCGGGGAGCCTTTTGATCGCACTGCTGGCGCTGTTCATGGATTTTATACTGGGAATCGCGGAGAAGCGGATGCAGAAGCGCAGCGTGAAGTCCAAGAAGACAAACCGTATTATCGGCGTGATCCTGCTGATCGCCTGTGTCGGGATCGGGGGAGGTACATTTTTCCGGTCTCAGTCAAAGGATACGATCCATATTGCCACGAAGCCTATGACAGAACAGTATGTCCTGGGTGAAATGCTGGATCTGCTCATCGAGCAGGACACGGATCTGGATGTGGAGCTGACCCAGGGTGTGGGCGGCGGCACTTCCAATATCCAGCCCGCCATGGAAAACGGGGAGTTCGACCTGTATCCGGAATACACGGGCACAGCGTGGAATATGGTCCTGAAGGAGGAGGGAGTGTATACAGAAGATCTGTTTGACACCATGCAGCAGGCTTACAATGAGGATTACGATATGCAGTGGATCGGCATGTATGGTTTCAATAACACCTATGGCCTGGTCGTGCGCCGGGAAATCGCAGAACAGTATGACCTGCATACATACTCGGATCTGAGCGCGGTTGCTGACCAGCTTGTATTCGGCGCGGAGTATGATTTCTTTGAGCGAGAGGACGGGTATGACGCCCTGTGTGAAACGTACGGGCTGAATTTCAAAGAGACAATGGACCTGGATATCGGACTGAAATACCAGGCGATCAATCAGGGACAGATCGACGTCATGGTAATCTTCACCACCGACGGACAGCTCTCAGCATCAGATGTGGTCGTGCTGGAGGATGATAAACAGTATTTTCTTCCATACTATGGGGTACCTATGGTAAGCGAGCATCTGCTTACGGAGTATCCGGATGCAGTTGGGGTGATCAA
>USKR01000191.1 GCA_900555215.1 uncultured Ruminococcus sp. | reverse complement strand
TCTTCATAATCCTGTCCTTTCTGTCCATAAGTTATTACGTATATCTCCGAAGCGCTTTCTCCAAGCGCCGGCCCGGAGCTTCCCGTAAAACAAAAAATGCCCCCGGCAGTACTGCCGGAGGCTGTGTCTGCTGTATCACCCCTATCATAACAAATCCCTCTTTTAAACGCAACTTATTCTGCATCCCGCCGGTCAGGCTGTCTGGGCACGGCCTGTGCAGGCTGACTGGAACTCTCTGAGCTTTCTCTCCGCTTCCGGGCTTAAGCGGCGCGGTACCTGAATCTGTACTGTGACATACTGGTCGCCGCGCACAGACGGATTTTTCATGGACACGATTCCTTTGTCTTTCAGCCGGATCTTCGTACCGGACTGCATGCCCTTCCTGATCTTACACAAAACATTCCCATACAGTGTGCTGACAACTGCTTCTCCGCCGAACACTGCTGTTGTAAATGGGATCTGTACCGTTGTATAGACATCCATGCCCTTTCTCTCGTAACCTTCCTTTTCCCGGACAGTTACGCCAAGCAGCAGATCACCGCTTTCCCCGCCGTTCACGCCGGGCATTCCTTTCCCTTTCAGGCGCACAGTCTTCCCGGTATCAATGCCTGCGGGAATGTGTACCTGAAGAGACTGCACTGTGCCTCCGGCTGACGACGGGTCCTGAAGACGGATCACCTTGTCGCATCCGAATGCCGCCTCATCAAAGCTGATCTCAACCTGCGCCCGCAAATCCTGTCCCTTCTGCCGGAAGCTTTCTCCGCCAAAGCCGCGGAAACCGCTGTATGCCCCGCGGTTTCCGCTCCTGCCTCCGGATTCTCCGTGATGGAAGATATCCCCGAAAATATCCCGGAACATGTCATCCATATTACCACCCTCAAAATGGTATTCCTGATAACCGCCCTGCGGTCCGCCATAGGACTGCCAGAAACCGTTTCCTGCTCCTCCGGCTCCATTCCACGGTCCTCCCGCGCCGCTCTGGTCAAATGCCGCATGCCCGAACTGATCATACATCTTTCTCTTTTCCTTATCACTCAGTACATTATAAGCTTCCGTAATTTCCTTAAATTTCTGTTCTGCATCCGCGTCCCCTGCATTCGTATCAGGATGATATTTCTTTGCAAGCCTGCGGTATGCCTTCTTTATCTGAGTCTCATCCGCATTTCTGCTGACACCCAGCACATCGTAATAATCTCTCTTTTCTGCCATTTCACTCACCCTCCTGCGTCTGTAACTCATTGACATCTCCTTAGGATCTGCCATCTATGCTTCAGAACATCCCGTCTCCGGGCGTAAAAACTCATTTTGTTCTATTTGTAATATAACAAGTATTTTTTGTAATGTCAAGGACGCTTCCATATACATATAGATACAATGTGTGAATATTTTATAAAGCCTGCTCCTGGAAACCTCCACCTATTGACATTGCGTTTTTTCTGTGCTAATTTTTCTATAATAAACGTTTAGCACTCTCGCAAGCAGAGTGCTGACAAAAGAATAGGAGGGTTTCATATGTTTATACAGCCTGTTTATAATATATTGTTGTTACCTGATGTAACATATTATTTTAAGAAGGACTTCTTTGCCGGCCGGGCTGATGAATTAAAGCCCGGGACTCAGCTGCTTTTCACACTTCTTAAAAATGAAGCAGAGGGAATCAGCCTGCAGGCTGAAGATTTCTACCCGATTGGGCTCTCCGCCAGAGTGGAGTCAGTGAGCGATGAGGATGTAATACAAATCCGCACTATCGACAGAGTAGAGATCATCAGCCCGGTCATTGAAAACAGTGAAGTGCGGGCCGCATTTGCAGTCCGTCCTTCGATCGAGGATCTGCCCGAAAAAGATCAGCAGAAAATATTTGCCGATGTCCGGACTTCCCTTCTCAGATTTGTCCAGAATTACCAGTGGGGGATCTGGGCGAGAGGCTTCATCCTTCAGCGCAAGAGTATTTATGACCTTGTCTCTTCGCTGTCAGAATACCTGAACCTGAGTGTTGATGAAAAGTACGCCATCCTTTCCGAGGATTCCGTAAAAGCCAGATATTCTCTCATCGAAAAAGCAGTCAATGAATTCATGGAGGTGGCAAAAGTCTCCGTTGAAGCTCAGGAAGCCCAGAAAGACGGCCAGGAACAGCTCTACCGCGAGGCAGCCCTGAAAAAGCAGATCGACTACCTTCAGAAAGAGCTTGACGATATGCATCCCGAGAATATCTCAGATGTAAGGAAATTTGAGAAAAAGATCGCCGAGTCCGGCATGAACATGGAGGCGCGCAGAGAGGCGGAAAAAGTGCTGAACCGTATGCGCCAGGAAGGGAAGGAAAGCCACGAATATGGTCTTCTGTACGATTATCTTGACTTTGTCACCAGTCTGTCCTGGAAGGCTCCGGAATTTGCCCCGATCGACCTGGCGCGCGCGGAGAAAATCCTTGATGAAGATCATTACGGATTGAAAAAGGTAAAGGAGCGCATCATCCAGCAGCTGGCGGTCATGGCTCTGAATAAAAAACAGTATGGTTCTATCCTGCTCTTTGCCGGAGCTCCCGGCACGGGAAAAACAAGCATCGGACAGAGCATAGCCCGCGCGCTCGGCCGGGAATACGTCCGCATCAGCCTCGGCGGCATCCGCGATGAAGCAGAAATCCGCGGACACCGCAGAACTTATATCGGTGCCATGCCCGGACGGATCATGGAGGCAATGAAACGCAGCGGCTCCTCCAACCCGGTCATGATCCTGGACGAGGCAGACAAGCTGGCAAAGGATTACGGCGGAGATCCTGCAAGCGCGCTTCTCGAAGTGCTTGATCCGGAACAGAACAGTACATTTACAGATCATTACATGAATGTTCCCTATGATCTGTCAAACGTCCTTTTCGTATGTACGGCAAACACAACAGATACGATCCCGGAACCGCTTTTAAACCGTATGGAAGTAATCTCATTCCCCGGATATACCGCCGTGGAAAAGTATCATATTGCAAAAAAGCATCTGATCCCGAGGGCAATGGAAACAATGGGCATCAAAAAAAATATGCTCAGGATCACCGACGGGGCGCTGCGCCAGATCATCGATGAATATACAATGGAAGCCGGGGTACGTGATCTGAAGAAATCTATCGAAACACTGTGCCGTACCGCCGCGGTGGAACTGGTCAAAAACAGCTGCCCGGAAACGGAAGAGACCGGCGCAGGCATCTCTGTCACAAAGAGTAACCTGCAGGATTACCTTGGCAGAAAACAGATCCGCACCGAACGCAGGCTTTCCTCCGGTACTCCCGGCGTAGTGACCGGTCTTGCCTGGACCCGGGCAGGCGGCGCTATCCTCTTTATAGAAACAAAGCTGACAAAAGGCAAGGGCAAGCTGCTCATTACCGGACAGCTGGGAGATGTGATGAAGGAATCCGTTCAGATCGCACTCACTTTAGCGCGATCCCTCTATCCCAAGGAAAGCCGCGTGCTGGAAGATCATGACCTGCATGTCCATGTGCCGGCGGGAGCCGTGCCAAAAGACGGACCGTCCGCCGGTATTACTCTGACGACCGCTCTTGCCTCCCTCATCACCGGGAAATCGGTCGACACAGACTGTGCAATGACAGGTGAGGTTTCCTTAAGAGGAGGAGTAATGCCGATCGGAGGACTTCCCGAAAAGCTGATGGCAGCTCAGAGGTCAGGAATCAAAAAGGTGTATATTCCTTTTGACAATATAGAAGATCTGGATGATG
>USKR01000190.1 GCA_900555215.1 uncultured Ruminococcus sp. | reverse complement strand
TACATTATGCCGCAGGTCATAAGATCAAACCAGACTCTGGCAGTATACATGGCTGAACCGATCGCGGATCTGTTTGCTGTGACATTTACGGCTGTCCTCTTTACCGTCCAGTTTAAGAAAATCCTGAAGAAATTTCAAACCGCATAAAACAGAAGCACGCCGCCAAAGGCAAAATAAATCCTAAAACAATGTAGACGAAATACCTGATTATAGACTATAATGTATCAGGATTGATTAAGTCAGCACCTTAAAAAGTCTGGAAAATGAGAAATTTCCCAGACTCTTTTTAATTGCAGGACTGATAATAGAGAATAGTATCTGGAAGAAACAGGATGAGGAGGGAGTTATATGTGGATCGCAGATAAATATATTGATCATGTAAAGGAGAAGACGGCAGCGCATCCCGGGGAGAGCTGGGAGCAGATGCTGCTTGGGTTTAAGCTGAACAAGCTCCGCACAAAGGTGCTCCCGAAAATCGGATACAGAAAGGAAGGGAGATGGCGCTATGTATGTAATGGGAATAGACAGCGGATCCACGTCGACCAATGCGGTCATTATGGATCAGGATAGAAAGATCAAAGCATTTTCCGTAGTGCGCACCGGGGCAAAGTCCGGTGTCAGCGCGGAAAAGGTGCTGCATGAGGTGCTGGAAAAGGCGGGACTTTCACGGGAGGATATCTCCTGGATCGTCTCTACCGGATATGGAAGAGTCAGCATTGATTTTGCGGATGAGAATGTAACTGAGATCAGCTGCCACGGAAAGGGCGCCCATTATTTTAATCCGGAGATCCGCACTATCCTCGATATAGGAGGTCAGGACAGTAAGGCAATCCGGCTCAATGAAAATGGAGAGGTAAAAGACTTTGTCATGAATGACAAGTGTGCTGCCGGGACAGGCCGATTTCTTGAGATGATCGCGCGGACATTGGAAGTATCTCTGGATGAACTGGGGGCGATCGCACTGACTTCCCAGGAGAAGATTGAGATCACCAGCATGTGCTCTGTGTTTGCCGAGTCCGAAGTCATCTCCCTGATCGCGAACAACAAGGAGAAGGCGGATATCGCGGACGGCGTCTGCCATGCGATTGCAAATAAAGCGTCCGGTCTTTTGCGCCGGGTGGGCATGGAGCCGGAATTCATGATGACCGGGGGAGTGGCAAAGAACCCGGGCGTGGTGCGGGCGGTGGAAGAAAAGATCGGATCGAAGCTGTATATCTGTGAAGAACCGGAGATTGTCGGAGCCGCGGGAGCTGCGGTGTACGCGCTGGAGAAATACGGGATTTGATGAGAGGATAAGCAGGAACGATGATGAACAGAAAACAAATGAAAAAGCAAGGGAAACATTCTCTGAAAAAGCATTATTTTATTTTTGTGGCAGCCTGTCTGATCGCGGCCTTTTTGTCGGCGGAGTTCAGGAGCTCACTGAATTTTTCTTCGGCACAGACATATGAGCAGACGTATGAACAGATTGAAAATGACGTGAGCGGCGGGGGCAGTTATACGGTTCAGACTAATATGAGGAGCATCGGCTGGGAGGACGTCCTCAGGATCATTGCGGAAGATGATACGCAGGCGGGAAAGGAAATGGCGGAGCAGATTAAGGAAAATGCCATCGAACACGCAGATAAGGGGAATCCTGCATTCGGGCGCACAAGAGGCGTATTTTCGGGTATTGTCAATCAGGTCACCTCAGGATCTATCATTGTGACGGCGGTTGCTGCGATTGCTTCCATCACGGGTTCTGAAAATGCGGGGGTTATGGTCCTGATCGTGCTGGGAGCCTTGTTTATGTTCTTTTTCTGGTTTCTTATCCAGAATACATTTCCCGTGGCTGTGAGAAGAGTATTTCTGGAGGGGCTGCTCTACAAGCGTGTGACAGCACAGAGATTTCTCTTTCTGCTCCGGATAAAGAAATGGCTGAAAGCTTCATGGACAATGTTTGTGAAATATGTCTTTTATTCATTGTGGTGTCTCACGATCGCAGGCATTGCAGTGAAGCATTATTCGTATTATCTTGTGCCTTATATTGTGGCTGAGAACCCGGATATGACAGCGCGCCAGGCGATAACTCTGTCCAGGCGCATGATGAAGGGGCATAAATGGGAATGTTTCGTTTTTGAACTGTCTTTTATCGGGTGGGAAATCCTGGGTCTTTTGACAATGGGAGTGTTTAATCTGTTTTTCACTAACCCGTATAAGACGGCGGCGTTTACGCAATATTATGCCCGGCTTCGGGCGGAGGCAAAAGAAAAGAAGATACCGGACGCGGAGCTTCTGCATGATACATATCTTTATGAGAAGCCGGAGGAACAGCTCCTGAAAGAAAAATATGCGGACGTTATCTCAGTAGTAGAAAATGCGCCGGAAGAAGAGGATGGGCTGACAGGCTGGAGGGGATTCCTGGCAAGGAATTTCGGAGTGATCTTTCTGCGCAGGGAAGAGGACAGAGAGTATGAACGGCGTCAGGCTGAGATGGTGAAGGTCTATGAGCTGATCGATGACACACAGGGGGAGGCGTATCCGGTAAGGTTTTATCCTATCCCTGAAGAAAACCGAAGAAAACTGGTACAGTCGCTGAATTATATGCGCCATTACTCGGTATGGTCTCTGGTTGTCCTGTTCCTGGGGCTGTCCTTTTTCGGATGGCTGTGGGAGGTGGGCATGCACCTTGTGAGTTACGGTACTTTTGTAAACCGCGGTGCACTGCACGGCCCCTGGCTGCCGATCTACGGGACAGGAGCTGTTCTGATCCTTACTTTGCTGTACCGGCTGAGGAGAAATCCGGCGCTGGAATTCACGGCAACCATTGTAGTCTGCGGCTTCCTTGAATATATGACCTCCCTGGTCATGGAGATTGCCACCGGAGGGATGAAGTGGTGGGATTACAGCGGATATTTCCTGAACCTGAATGGAAGGATCTGCGCTGAAGGGCTTCTGGTATTCGGCATCGGAGGACTGGCGATCACATACGCCATTGCGCCCATGGCCGACAATCTGGTGAGCAGATTTAATGAGAAGCGTCTGAAGATTGTCTGCATAGTGCTTATGGCAATATTTTTTGCAGATGCAGTCTATTCGCAGATCCATCCGAACGCCGGAAAAGGAGTGACAGACATTAAAGCGTCTTTCTCGTCGCCACATCCTGAAATTGAAAAAGATCAGGATGATAACAAACATTTCTCCAAAGCCTATATCCCTCTGAATGCAAGATCCGGACTTGAAAATTAGGATTATACCATTAATAAAGACGGAATCCCCTGCTGTCCCCATGATCCATTGCTCCTAATGAAGCCAGAGGGCAGTAAATCAAACTTACGCAGCGGAATACCTACTTTTAAGTCCGTTTGTCCTAAAATGAAATGGGTTTACGATAAAGCAGCCCAGAAATCACATCGCCAATGTTTTTGTGAAACTCCTTGTACTTCATCTAAATGTGGACGAATGGTCTACATCTATCCGGAAAAGGATCTTCGCGCTTATCCCGGAACAATCCGGGGAACCGAAGAATGGGACAACACCTGCAAAATCCGAACAGTTGTTGAAAGAGACATCAATCACATCAAGGATAATCTTTGTCTTGCAGGACGCCGAACTCAAAACGAGAAGACTTTACATGCTGATCTGATCCTTTCCGGAATCACGCAGCTTATTACTGTTGTTCTTGCACATAAGATTAAGCATCATGAATACATTCGCAGCTTAAAACCTCTCATTGCATAGGACTTA
>USKR01000189.1 GCA_900555215.1 uncultured Ruminococcus sp. | reverse complement strand
TCATCAATGACTTCTCTGCGAAAGTGAAAGAAGGGCAGAAGATCGCGATCGTAGGTCCTACCGGAGCAGGCAAGACGACGATGATCAAGCTGCTCATGCGCTTCTACGATGTAAACAGCGGCGCGATCAAGATCGACGGGCATGACGTCCGCAGCTTTAACCGCAGCGAGCTCAGGGAAATGTTCGGGATGGTGCTCCAGGATACCTGGCTGTTCCACGGCTCGATCATGGAGAATATCCGGTACGGGAAGCTGGATGCTACAGATGAAGAAGTCATCCGCGCAGCGAAGGCAGCGCATGTGCACCGTTTTGTACAGACGCTTCCGGGCGGCTACAACATGGAGCTGAACGAAGAGGCGACCAATGTCTCCCAGGGACAGAAGCAGCTCCTCACCATCGCCAGGGCGATCCTGGCGGACCCGAAGATCCTGATCCTTGACGAGGCGACCAGCTCAGTGGACACCAGGACAGAAGTGCTGATCCAGAAGGCGATGGATAACCTGATGAAGGGAAGGACCAGCTTTGTGATCGCGCACAGGCTGTCAACGATCCGCGACGCGGACCTGATCCTCGTCATGAAAGACGGGGATATCGTCGAGCAGGGCACGCATGAGGAACTGCTCGCCCGGAACGGATTTTATGCAGAGCTGTACAATTCACAGTTCGAGTCGACAGACCAGACATGTGCGTGAAATCTGGATTTGAGGGGGAGCCTTCCTTGTGAATATGACGTCCGAAAACAGTGAAGCGCGGTTATAGAAGACGTATTCAGCACGGGTGTGAGGGTAGCTTCGGCTCCGGGGCTCCGTGGCAGCAAAAACTAAGAAATCCGGGACTATGCTAAAGGCAGAAATTGGCAGGGGCAACTCGTCTTCGCCTCAGACAATCCCCCTGCCGATTTCAACGCATAGTCCCGGATTTTAAGTTTTTGTAAGCCATTCCGCAGTCACCTCAGACACCCACACCCCCGCGCAGAAAGTGTTTTCGAAAAGGCGCTCCGCTGTTTTCTGGAAGTGCTCAAGTCGGAAGGTCCCCGACCAAATGCAGATTCAGTTCTGTAAAAGATGTTCGATCAGTCGATAACCTTCTTCCAGCATCTTCCCGCTCTCCCGTCCTGTCTTTTCGCAGTATGTACTGCACCCTTCCTGCACTTCTGTACTGTCATACAGCAGATACGGTACCGGATCCGACGTATGGGTGCGCACTCTCACCGGCGTAGGATGATCCGGAAGGATCAGCATCCTGAAATCAACTCCTGATTGACGGAGTTTCTCCGCAACGGGACCGATCACCTGATCATCGATATATTCAATGGCTTTGATCTTATCTTTCACGCTTCCCTGATGTCCCATCTCATCCGGAGCTTCAATATGTACATATACAAAATCATAGCCGTCTTCTGTCAGAGCTTTCACTGCAGCCTGCGCCTTCCCCGAATAATTGGTGTGAAGCCCGCCGTTTGCACCGTCTACGATGATATTATGCATCCCCGATCCGGCCGCGATCCCTTTTAAAAGATCTACTGCTGAGATCATAGCGCCTTTTACCCCGTTTTTCTCTTCAAAGGAGGTTAACGCCGGACGAGTTCCCGCGCCCCAGAACCATGCAGAGTTCGCAGGATTTTTCCCTTCTGCGCGCCGCTGTGCATTGACAGGGTGATCCTTCAGAATGTCGTAACTTTTAACCATCATCTCACGGAGCACCGGATCTCCGGGCAGGTATCCCCCGATCCTTTTTGTCAGGATATCATGAGGCGGTGTCAGCTCTGTTACTTTCCCATCTTTCTGGATAAGAAGATGCCGATAGCTGGTCCCTGCATAAAAAGTATAGCCTTCCCTCTCAAGACCTTTCCGGAGCGCTTCCACGAGAACAGCCGCCTCTTCAGTAGGGATCTCTCCCGAACTGTGATCCAGGATCACCCTGTCCTCATACTTATCTTCCTCCTCGGAAAGAGTAACAAGATTACACCGGAAAGACACATCTTTTTCTCCCATTTCCGCACCGATGCTCAGTGCTTCCAGAGGTGAACGTCCGGAATAATATTTTCGCGGGTCATAGCCGATCACAGACAGATTTGCCGTATCGCTTCCGGGCGCCATTCCCACCGGAACAGTCCGGACCATCCCGATCTCCGAATCTGCTGCCAGACGGTCCATATTCCCTGTCTCCGCCGCTTCCAGCGGGGTCCGTCCGCCCAGTTCCTCAAGCGGTTCGTCCGCCATTCCATCGCATAAGATCACAATGTATTTCATTTTCAGCTCAGCCTCTTTCCTACTCTTCGATGCGGATCATATGCAGAATTCCTTCTGCCTCTGCCGCTTTTCTGCCATATTCGCCTTCTGTCATCTCTCCTGTGACAAAACCGAACTCACCTTCCGCTCCGTCCACTGTCAGGATCTTCACCCCGCCGAACAGTTTCTCGACCTCGTTTCTGCGCGCCTCTGCATCTCCTGACATACGCACAAAGAACTTCCTGCTTGTATCTTCGATCGGAAGAAGTTCAAGCTTCTCACTCTTCCACATAGTCATTATATTTCTGTGAAGATGCTTTGCAGCATCCACTACATCCGCAACGACAGCGCTGGCTGTCGGCAGCTTGCCCGCACCGCTTCCATAGAACATCGCATCGCCCAGCACATTGCCATGGACGAAAACAGCGTTAAAGACATCATCTACACTGTACAGCGGGTGTCCCTTGCTCAGGAGCGCCGGAGCTACGATCGCATGGAGATGGCTTCCGTGACGCTTGCTGGACGCCAGGAGCTTGATCGTCATGCCCATCTCTTTTGCATAAAGCATATCTTCTTTCGTGATCTTTGTGATTCCTTCGGTGTAGATATCCTCAAAATCCACCTGCTGTCCTGAGATCAGGGATGAAAGGATCGCAATCTTGCGGCATGCGTCATATCCTTCTACGTCCGCCTCCGGGTTGCGCTCCGCATAGCCGTTGTCCTGCGCTTCCTTGAGTACCTCGTCATAGTCCGCCCCGTCATAGAACATTTTGCTGAGCATATAGTTAGTAGTTCCGTTCAGGATCCCTGTGATCTCCTCGATCCTGTCAGCCGTCAGACTGGAATTGAGAGCGCGGATGATCGGGATGCCGCCTCCGACACTGGCCTCAAAAAGGAAGTTCAGTTCTCTTTCCCTTGCAATGGAGAGCAGCTCTGCCCCATGCTTTGCAACAAGGGCTTTGTTGGATGTGGCAACACTTTTTCCTGCTTCCAGGCATCGTTTTACAAAAGTGTAGGCAGGCTCGATCCCTCCCATAACCTCTACTACGATCTTAACCTCCGGGTCATTGATGATCACATCGATATCGTGGACAATCTTTTCCTGGACCGGGTCTCCCGGAAAATCTCTGATATCGAGCACATATTTTATGTTGATCTCATCCCCCGCCCGCTGGTTGATGATATCGCCGTTGGTGTTGATGACCTCGACCACGCCTGATCCTACTGTACCATATCCCATTACTGCTATATTTACCATTGCTCTCTTTTCCTTTCTGTACTTTCTTTATAGTAGCCGAAACAGGCTCCCGGGTCACTGCTCGGGCGCCTGTTGTGTATTTGCGCTCAGATATGCGTTGATGAACGGATCGATATTTCCATCCATCACTCCGTTCACATTGCTGACCTCCGCGTTTGTCCTGTGATCCTTGACCAGAGTATATGGCTGCATCACATAAGAGCGGATCTGATTGCCAAAGTTGATATCTCTCACTTCGCCTCGGATGTCTGAC
>USKR01000188.1 GCA_900555215.1 uncultured Ruminococcus sp. | reverse complement strand
CCCAGTTTCAGGTTATCGCCTGCGTGCGCGGATATCAGTCCCACGAAAGAAGGACCGCCGGAACACCCGAGGTCCCCGGCTAAAGCCATGAGTGCAAAGAGTGCAGTGCCGCCGCCTTTCAGGACGGATGCACCGATGCTGAACGCGCCGGGCCACATGATCCCCACGGAAAAGCCGCAGATGCCGCAGCCCAGAAGGCTGAGGGCAGGCAGCGGGGAAAGCGAGATCACACAATAGGAGAAAATGCAGAGCCCTCCGCTTAAGATCATTGCTTTTCTCAGATTCAGTTTCTCCCCGCAGAAGCCATAAAGCAGCCGGGAACTTCCCATGCATACTGCAAAGAACATGGGACCGGCCAGGTCTCCTATGGATTTGCTCACTCCCAGTCCCTGCTCGGCAAACGCAGAAGCCCACTGGCTGACTGCCTGCTCACTGGCGCCGGCGCAGGTCATGATGACCATAAGGATCCAGAAAGCCGGTTGCTTAAGTACAGCGCCCAGCGGAAGGCCTTCTTCATCCTCGGCAACGAGGGGGCAGAGAGGAGCCTCGCGGAATACAAAGAGATTGTAAAGAGGAACCAGCGCCCAGAGGACTGACATGATCTTCCAGCTTTCCAGTCCGAACAAGGCAAAAAATATGGTCGATAACAGCACTACAGCAACATGTCCCCAGCAGTAGAAAGAGTGCAGGAGGCTCATAGTCTTCTCCTTATGCTCCGTGGGAAGTGCCTCCACGATGGGGCTGAGCATGACTTCCAGCAGCCCTCCGCCCAGCGCATAAATCGCGACGGACAAGAGAAGCCCGGCGAAAGGGGACGGCATGATCTCGGGCAGGAATGTCAGGCAGACGAGCCCTGCCGCTGCCGCTGCGTGGGCGATAACCATGGACGCGCGGTACCCGATCCGGTCGATGAATCCTGCGGACAGGCAGTCCACCATGAGCTGGATAAGAAAATTTACCGTGATCAGCAGGATAATGCTGCGCATGGAGATGTGATACGTGTTCTGAAAAGTCAGAAATAAGAGAGGAACAAAGTTATTTACGATCGCCTGCACTACATAACCTGTATAGCAGGCGGTGAGAGTGCGGTTATATGTCCGTTTCATGGGAAAAAGCCTCCTTGACTGCTGTAAATATGCCGGAATGGAGAAAACTGCCTCCTGTATGGGAAGCGCTTTTCCACAGAATACATATTATAAAGGAAAGGAGTCTGTTTGTACATAGCTGAGATCAAATACAGGGAACACAGCATGACGGGGAGATCAGTATGATCCTGACCGGTATCTGTAATTCCATTCATCCTCCGTAAGCCTTGGAGTGAACCATGTGCCGCTGATGCCTTCCGTGGTTCCGGGCACACGATTCGAGACATACTGAAAGCTGCCGTCTGCCAGAGGCCGCACAACGAGCTCGCTGATGACTGCCTGGTCTGTAAGCTTTGTGGTCTGGACAGCCTGTACGGTCAGCTTTAAGGTACCGTCCGCGAGTGTCTCGCAGGCGGTGACTTCAGGATAAGGCGAGTAGGGGTATTCAGCATCTTCCAGTCCTCTCGGGCGGTACTGGTAAGTATCGCTCTCGGGATAATATACGGTCCGGGATCTTATGGTGTCTGAGCTGATATTCAGATAGGACTGAAGTACGCTGTCAAATTCGGATGCGGGGATTTCATACTCTGCCCCGGTGTATGCATAGGGGTAGGGAGCTTCTGTGCCGTATTTCACCCGGTACATCAGATCGTACAGATCATAGAAGTTCAGGGAGCCGAAACCGTCAGATTCGCTCCAGTCCGAGATCAGGACGCTATTTCTGTTATAGCCCACGGGTATCACATATTTCCGGTTGTATTCCCGGCAGTCAGAGTCCAGAGGCTTGACCCGGATGCCAATCTCTCCGGGCGGTCCGTCATATCCGGGCATCCGGTATTGATCAAAAAAGAAATATCCGCTCTCTGTATAACACCATTTCTCAGCCATGAATGCTTCGTAATAACCGGCTTTCGCCGAGCCGCTGTCCCAGTAAAGGGTACACCTCTGCGCGCTGATGCTGCCGCCTTGTGTCTGAAAGTCATAGTAAATAACACTCCCGCCTTCCATGACAAGGAGGACCGTGGCATCTGCTTCTTCTCCTGCTCCTGCGGAGGCCAGAAAGTCTTCTAATTTCTCGGCATTCGCCATATTGAGCTGATTATCAGCGTCGGACACGCAATAACCCTCTTCGCCCAGGAGAGAGACGATCTCTTCCTGTGTTTCCAATGAATCAAGGCTGCCTGTCTGAAAAGCCTGTGTATAGATATCCTGAAAAATATCTGCGATTTCCAGGCAGGAAGAATACAGGGCGGCTTGCGCCGGATCTGATATCTCCGTGCTGTTTTTGGATTCTGTATCCCGGGCAGGATCTTCGGAGGGCGTTTCAGAAGGAGGCTGTGAACAGCCTGCCAGTGTGATTGCAGCGCAGACAAAGAACAGAACGCCGGATCTGATAAGACCTGATAGGGATGAGTGATTCATGATTGGTTCTCCTTACTGCTTTTTTATAAATATTACAATTGTAGTATTTGAATGTCAAGATGAAGAACGCAAAAAAGAAAGAGGACAGATGCGGTATACGAAAGCCTGCTGAAATGTTATACTTGCTTATATGAATGACGCTGAGGAGTATCCATATGCAGTTTTTACATGAATTGATCGTCCCGGAACCGGGTTTCCCTTTTAAGCTTTTCATTTTTGAAGGAAGGGATGGAAATTACCGAAGAGACAGGCACTGGCACCGCTCGGTAGAGATTTTTGCCGTGTGCGGCGGAGCGCTTGAATTCTATATTGATAACAGGATCTGGCATTTGAGCGCGGGAGACTTCCTGATCGTGAATTCCAATGAGGTGCATTCCGTGGATTCGCCTTTGCCGAACGAGACGATCGTTCTTCAGATCCCGCTGGAGATGTTCGAAGATTATTTTACCGGAGAGCAGTTTATCTGGTTCACACACGAGCCGGGGAAGCGGGATGAGCGGTTCATGGAACTGATGAGAGAATTGTACCGGATATATGAGGAAAAGACATGCGGGTATGATATGAAGATGATGAGCGTCTTTTATGATATCCTGTATTATCTGGTGAAAGATTACCGGCTGCCTGAGACCGGACAGGATTATGTGAGGAAAAATAAAACGCTGGACAGACTGTCCGGGATCACTTCCTACATGAAGGAAAATTACAGGAACAGTCTCAGTCTTGAGAAAGTGGCAGAGAAGTTCGGATATTCCCCTACCTATCTGTCGCGCATGTTTCAGAAGTATGCAGGAATCACATTTAAAGATCATGTGCAGAATATCCGGCTCGGACACGCGTTGAAAGATCTTGAAAACGGAGAGTACAGTATCACAGAAACCGCGATCCGCAATGGATTCTCAGGCAGTAAGGCACTAGCGCGGGCATTTAGGAAAAAGTATGGGATGCTGCCCAGCGAATACAGGGCGAAGAGAGAGCGAAAATCATCGAAAGGATAAGAAATGGGCATAAAAAGGTTAATTATTCGGTCGTAAACCGAAAGATAAGTTGATAAAATGACCTCATAGGTGCATGGGGCATGCAAAGTCAGAGAAAGGGAGGAGCATAACATGAATAATATGCCGGAATTAAAGATCGGAGTTGTGGCTGTGAGCAGGGACTGTTTCCCGGAGAGCCTGTCCGTAAACAGGAGAAGGGCGCTGATCGATGCGTATGTGAAGAAATATGGAGAAGGGACTGTCTATGAA
>USKR01000187.1 GCA_900555215.1 uncultured Ruminococcus sp. | reverse complement strand
GAGGAGTGATTGGAATGGACAATCAATTGGCACTACTGACACTATTTGGCTCCATCGTTGCGCTTTTGTTTGTGGCGAGCAGGGCGCAGAAGGTACTCCGTTTCCCGGAAGGGAACGAGACCATGAAAAAGATTTCCGGATCCATCCACAAAGGGGCGATGGCGTATCTGCGCCGGCAGTACAAGATCCTGATCGGGTTCTTTGCTGTTATGTTTGTTATCCTGTTTGTGATGGCTGCTCTGGGTCTGTTGACATGGTTTGTTCCTTTTGCTTTTGTGACCGGCGGATTTTTCTCGGGTCTGTCTGGATTCGTGGGAATGCAGATCGCTACGAGGGCGAATGCGAGGACTGCGGCTGCGTGCCAGAAAAGTTTGAACAAAGGTCTGAATGTAGCATTTTCGGCAGGTTCTGTTATGGGCTTTACCGTGGTGGGACTGGGACTGCTGGATATCTCGATCTGGTATCTGCTTCTGAGGCTTGTATTCAAGCTCCCGATCGAGGATATCACGAGTACAATGCTGACATTCGGAATGGGAGCTTCGTCCATGGCGCTGTTCGCACGTGTCGGAGGAGGTATTTATACTAAGGCGGCAGATGTTGGAGCTGACCTGGTAGGAAAAGTAGAGGCCGGCATTCCGGAAGATGACCCGAGAAACCCGGCTGTTATCGCAGATAATGTTGGAGATAATGTAGGGGATGTGGCCGGCATGGGCGCGGATCTCTATGAATCTTATGTCGGTTCTATTTTGTCTGCGTGTGCCCTTGGCGTCATCGCTTTTAATAAGATAGAGTCAGTTGACCGTGTTAATGCGGTCGTGATCCCGATGGTACTGGCCGCAGTCGGCGTGCTTGCGTCCATCATTGGTTCACTGCTTGTAAAGACCGGTGAAAATACGGATCAGAGTACGCTTCTGAAAGCGCTCAGGAGGGGAACTAATACAAGTGCGATTATCATTGCTGTGATTGCTTTTCCGCTTGTATGGTTTATCCTTGGGAAAGATTTCATCGGATTCTATTTTGCGATTCTGGGTGGTCTTCTGGCCGGTGTACTGATTGGATTCTTTACGGAATATTTTACATCAGACACATATAAACCTACGCAGAAGCTTGCGAATAAATCAGAGACCGGGTCTGCGACGATCATCATCGGAGGATTAAGCCTTGGAATGCTTTCCACGGCAGTGCCCATCATAATCATTGCAATCTGTGTTATGGCAGCATATGCACTGTCCGGTGGTTTTATTGAGTCAACAAGAGGACTTTACGGAATTGCTCTGGCGGCAGTGGGGATGCTTTCTACTCTCGGCATTACCCTGGCGACAGATGCATACGGACCGATCGCGGATAATGCGGGAGGTATTGCGGAGATGGCGGGGCTGGATGCAGAAGTCAGGAAACGTACTGACGCCCTGGATTCTCTTGGAAATACAACAGCTGCGACCGGAAAAGGTTTTGCGATTGGTTCAGCTGCTCTGACTGCGCTTGCGCTGATTGCTTCTTATGTTGAGAAAGTCCAGGAAGTTGGGGGTGCGGATATCGCGCTTGATATGAGCGTCATGAACCCGACCGTGCTGGTTGGTATCTTCATCGGAGCATGCCTTCCGTTCGTATTCGCTGCTCTTACAATGGATTCTGTCGGACGCGCGGCACAGAGTATCGTTGTGGAGGTGCGCCGTCAGTTCAGGGAGATCAAGGGACTGATGGAAGGAAAGGCTGAAGCAGACTATGAGACTTGTGTTGATATCTGTACAAAGGCGTCTCTCCATGAAATGATCCTGCCTACGCTGCTTGCGATCATCACCCCGGTTGTGACAGGGCTTATTCTCGGATACAACGGTGTAATCGGACTGCTCACCGGCTCTACGGCAACTGGCTTCCTGATGGCGATCTTCATGGCAAATGCAGGCGGTGCCTGGGATAACGCTAAGAAATATATCGAGGGCGGCGCACATGGAGGTAAAGGAAGCGACTGCCACAAAGCGGCTGTTGTAGGCGATACGGTAGGAGATCCGTTTAAGGATACTTCAGGACCGTCTATCAATATCCTGATCAAGCTGCTTTCCATGGTGTCAATCGTGTTTGCGGCGCTGGTTGTGAATTATCATATTTTCTAAGAGGGATAAACAGCAATTATCGGATAAATATCAGTAAAGAGGAGCCCTGTGGCGATATGGGACTGTCCATATCGCCGCAGGGCTTTGCTGCCCGCAAGGGCGGGTAAGGTAAATCTGGAAGGGCTGGGCAAGGTCTGCAAGAAGAGCCTTCCAAAACAAAGCGTTCAGGCGGAAGAATGATCCGGCACCGGGTTAATCAGGTATCAGACTTGTAGATTGAAGTCCTGCATGCTAACATAGGGACATAGATATTTGGAAGGGATGAAAGCTATGAGACTGTTTATCGCAATCCAGTTATCGGATGAGATGAAAAAGACGCTGGTTGCCTGCATGCATGACCTGAAGAAGCAGGGCGTGGAAGGGAATTATGTGCCGGCACAAAATCTGCACCTGACGCTGGCGTTTATCGGGGAATACGATGATCCGGCCAAGGTGAAGCAGGTTATCGGGAGCGTGCCGCTGCCGCAGTTCCGGCTGAGCCTGTCGGAGAAAGGGAACTTCGGAAATCTCCTCTGGGCGGGCGTGAAAGGGAACCAGAAGCTGAAGATGTATGTGAAGGATCTGAGGGATGCGCTGAGGGCAGCGGGTATTCCTTTTGATGATGATAAGTTCGTTCCGCATATCACTCTGATCCGGAAAGCAGTGGCGAAGAAACCGTATCAGGCAAATCTGCCGAAAGCGGAGATGACGGTGAGGAAGGTGTCGCTGATGAGGTCGGAGATGAAGAATGGGAAAACGGTGTATCGGGAGATGTGAGGGTACAAAGGAAAACAGTAGAAAGGAATAATATGACACAGGAAACGATAGAACAGGTTCTGAAATTCAGAGATGATCGGAACTGGAAGCAGTTCCACAACCCAAAAGATCTGGCGATATCCATATCGCTGGAGGCGGCGGAGCTTCTGGAAGTGTTTCAGTGGAGTGCCGGAGATGTCCGCTGCAGTGAGAAGGCGGACAGGATCCGGGAGGAGCTGGCGGATGTGGTCAATTACTGTATCCTGATGGCGGATGCGTGCGGGCTGGATCTGGACGCGATCGTGCAGGAAAAGACCAAGAAAAATGCAGAGAAGTATCCGATCGATAAGGCGTATGGGAGCAAAAAGAAATATACAGAACTGAAAAAAGATCAGCAGGAGAAAGACAGATATAAAGATGAAATATCCGATAGTAAAAAAAATAGTTGATAATGTACGTGGATTAAATGCTTTTGAAGAAGAGACGAATACTGTTTTTAGTAAAAGGGATAAAGAAATTTTGCTGGAATTCCCAACGGTATATATCCATAACTGGAAAAATACGAAAAATTATGAAGTATATGTCGGAGAAACAAACGATATACTCCGCCGGACCAGAGAGCATTACGCAGAAGGCAAGAGGCGGGGCGGATGGCGAAAGAAAATGCTCAGGAGCAGGGGAAGCCTTTATATTATCGGTCATGAACATTTTAATAAATCTATGACGCTTGATATAGAAATCGTTTAATGATGTATCTTATGAGTGTAGAATGCATCCGGAAGATACATAATAGGCGTGGAAATGCACAGGGCAAATATTATCCTGTTAATGAAACGGACCATATCTTTCATTGTATATGGCAAAAGTTAAGAAGCGATAATGAGGAGGTGTTTCCGAGTGAGGAACGTATAAAAG
>USKR01000186.1 GCA_900555215.1 uncultured Ruminococcus sp. | reverse complement strand
TACCGGGGAAGTGCAAAAGGTGGAGATGAAAGACGATATTACAAAGGTAGAAGTCTCCAAAACCGATAGTTACGGGAAGGAGCTGCCGGGAGCGAAGCTCACCATCCTGGACGAGAATGGCGAGGTAGTAGAGAGCTGGACTTCCACGGAGGAACCGCATTATATCGAAATGCTTCCGATTGGCCGTTACATTCTCCATGAGGAGTCTGCGCCAGAGGGATATCTGGTGGCTGAGGATATAGAGTTTGAGGTGAAAGATACTGGTGAAATCCAGAAAGTCGTGATGAAAGATGAGGCGGCTCCAGAGGAAACACCGGAAGAACCGCAAAATCCGGTTGGGACAGATGCTCCGAAGACAGGAGATGATACGAATCTTTTATTCTGGACGGCACTGCTTGGCATTGGACTTTGCGGAACCGGCGCGGCATTTGTGATGAGAAGAAAAAGAAGATAAAGGGAAGAGAGCAGGCGTTTACCGTATCGGTAGGCGCCTGCGGCTGTTTTTGGAAAGGATGCAGGGATTATGGAAAAAGCAAAGTATGTGATCGATCCGAAGGCGGCACTTCCAGGACGCATCTACCAGAAGGACAGACCATGGTCCTGTGCATATTGTTACTGGTGGGGAAAAGCCGGATGCACAAAAAGCGATTGCTGGTACCTGGAGCCGGTGAAACCAGAGAAGCCGAAGTCTGATGTATCGAAAAACTGTAAGGATTGTCCTTACGGGAAGCATCTGCCGTGTATCGGATATTGTATCGCAGAAATCTATCGGGAATTGAAATCTACAGGAAGGAAGGTGGTTGATTGCAGGATGAAGTAAATGAGAAAACAATTGCGCTGTGTGTACAGTGCGGCCGTATGACGGCGGGTGTTCTGAAAGCTGCTATGCGGAAATATCTGAATGGGGCAGAACGCCATAAGCAAAAAAAGGTCCAGAGACGCCAGGCGGTGAAGAATGGCCGTGCTCAGGAGCGGAGCAGGGCAAAAGAACGCCGAAAGCTGGAAAAAAAGCAGCCTCACGGGAAACAGACGATGAAGCAGCTGATGGCGAAAGGCGCCCAGCTTACGAATATTCTGATCACGGATGATAATATAAAATCTTTTGACCGGGTTGCCAGGAAATACGGGATTGATTACAGCCTGAAACGTGACAGCAGTATCAGCCCGCCAAAGTATATGGTGTTCTTTAAGGCAAAAGACGTGGATGTGATGACGGCAGCTTTTAAAGAATATACAGGGATTACGCTGAAAAAATCAAAAAAGCCGTCTGTCCGGAAGAAGCTGCAGAAAGCCATGCAGAGGCTGGCAAAGCATCGTGAGCGTGTAAAAACCCGGCAGAAGGATCGGGGTCAGGAACGATGAAGGAAAAGTGGACCAGGATCCTGGTACTCAATCTTCCTTATTTCATCATGTTTTACCTGGTCAACCGGGGTGCCTGGCTGTTCCGACATTGTACCGGAGACAGTCAGATAGAAAGGCTTGGCGTTATGCTGATAAATTTTCAGCTGGCGTTCACGCACTTGCTGCCGAGCTTTTATTTTACGGATCTTCTTGCGGGAACTGCAGCTGCAGTGTTTTTGAAACTTGCAGTTGTGTACCGGGGAAAAAACGCAAAAAAGTTCCGGCACGGAGAAGAATATGGCTCCGCCCGATGGGGAACTGCGGAGGACATCAAGCCATTTATAGATCCGGTTTTTGAGAATAACATCATCCTGACACAGACGGAGCGGCTGACAATGAACAGCAGGCCGAAGTTTCCGAAGTATGCCAGGAATAAAAATGTGATCGTGATTGGAGGATCCGGTTCCGGAAAGACTCGCTTCTATGTGAAGCCGAACCTGATGCAGATGACCCGGAAAGTCTCCTATGTAGTGACAGATCCGAAGGGAACCATCATAGTGGAGTGCGGACGGATGCTGGTCCGGCATGGGTATCGGATCAAGGTATTCAATACGATCAATTTCACAAAGTCAATGCATTATAATCCGTTCCATTATATCCGTTCTGAAAAAGATATCCTGAAACTGGTCAATACCATTATCGCGAATACAAAAGGTGAAGGAGAAAAAGCCACAGAGGATTTCTGGGTGAAAGCAGAGCGTCTGCTTTATACAGCATTGATCGGATATATCTGGTACGAAGCCCCGGAGGAAGAACAAAATTTTTCTACATTGCTGGAATTCATTAATGCCAGTGAGACCAGAGAGGATGACGAGGAGTTTAAGAATGCGGTGGACGAACTGTTTGAGGAATTAGAGGCAGAAAACCCGGAACATTTTGCTGTCCGGCAGTATCGCAAATATAAGCTGGCGGCCGGCAAGACAGCTAAGAGTATTCTGATCAGCTGCGGAGCGAGGCTGGCACCTTTTGATATTGCGGAACTCAGGGAACTGACCAGTTACGATGAGATGGAACTGGATCTTCTTGGAGACAGGAAGACGGCAATGTTCGTGATCATTTCTGATACCGACGACACGTTTAATTTTCTTGTCGCGATCATGTATTCACAGTTGTTCAATCTGTTATGTGACAGGGCGGATGACTTATACGGCGGGAGGCTTCCGTATCATGTGCGGCTTTTGCTGGACGAGTTCAGTAATATCGGGCAGATCCCGAAATTTGACAAACTGATCGCCACGATCCGAAGCAGAGAAATCTCTGCTTCGATCATCCTACAGTCCCAGAGTCAGCTGAAGACAATCTACCGGGATGCGGCAGAAACAATTCTTGGCAACTGCGATACCGTCTTGTTCCTTGGCGGGAAAGAGAGCAGTACATTGAAAGAAATCTCAGAGACACTGGGGAAAGAGACGATTGATCTTTATAATACCTCTGATACGAGAGGACAGAATCCGTCTTACGGGATGAATTACCAGAAGACCGGTCACGAACTGATGAGCCGGGATGAGCTGGCAGTAATGCCGGGAGATAAGTGCATCCTGCAGCTGCGCGGGGTGCGCCCGTTTTACAGTGATAAGTTTGATATCACGAAACACAGGCGTTACCGGGAACTGTCAGATTTTGATAAAAACAACGAGTTCCATATCGAAGAGTATCTGGAACACAGGCTTGTGCTTCCGCAGGAGGAAGAATTTGAACTTTATGAGTATGAACTGTCGCCGGAAGAGATTGAGGCGGCGGAGAAGGAGGTGATGGAAGATGTAGGATGATGTGCGTATAGCTGACGAAAGAATAAGCTTTCGTCTGGATGCGTAGTATTCTGCCCCTGAAATTCAGGCCGGAAGAATAAATCAGATATCGATTTTTAGGTTTGGGACCGTCCGTATGGACGGGTTTTTTTTATGGAGGAAAACCATGGAAATTCATATCAGGTCCCCGACCAGGGGATACGGATTTATGGCCTGAATAAGAGGGAAAGGAGAGAAAAAAGCGCTGACAGGCTGAAAAAAAGGCGCTTTTGTCAGTTGTGCGTATATGGGTTTTTTTACAAGCGCTGTTAATATCCTTCAGACATTAGTGGTCGCGATCGGCGCCGGTCTTGGCGTATGGGGCGTGATAAACTTGATGGAAGGGTATGGAAATGACAATCCCGGGGCTAAAAGCCAGGGAATCAAACAGCTGATGAGCGGCGGCGGGGTAATCCTGATCGGAACCCAGTTGATCCCGCTTCTCAGCAGCTTATTTTAGAGGAAGGAGTAATTATCCATGTTCGATCAGATCTTTGATGCGATTGAAGAGTGGATGAGGGGACTCCTCACAGGGATCATTCATTCCAACCTGGACCGGATGTTTACCGATGTCAATGAAAAGACCAGT
>USKR01000185.1 GCA_900555215.1 uncultured Ruminococcus sp. | reverse complement strand
GAGGAGGATGTCTTTGTCACAGGGGCATCTGCCGTAACCATAGCGAATCCCATCATCGGTCCGCCGGAAATCAGTTTCTGCGGCTGGACAATAAATCCTCCTGCCGCTTTGATCAGTTCTTCGTGGCTGATGCCCAGAGGCACTAAGAAATTGCCCGGGGCCGCAATACCGTCTCCGCTCACAGTCACCACACGCTCCGTCAAAGGCCGTCCCTCTGTAACAGCATAATGAATATTGATCAATGTCTCTACGTTGTCAACAATACATCCCGCATCTGCCGGGAGCATGGAAGAGTGAATAGCACGCCTCGTCACCGCGTAGATCAGCTGCCGCTCTGCGCCCTGCGGATACTTTGTAACAAGTCTTTCCACACTCATCCGTGTTTCTCCGGAAACTGCAGCTTTCAGTTTTTCAATACAGTCCTTTTTATTATCCTCTACTGCAAAGATCCCTTCTGCATTCGGAAAAAGAGATAACACGATCCGCATGCCGCTGATCAGTTCATCCGTATTTTCCAACATCCTGCGGTAATCAGCAGTGATATACGGTTCACACTCCGCGCAATTGGCAATGATATAATCAATCTTTTCCGGCTCTTTGGGTGAAAGCTTAACTCTTGTCGGGAAGCCGGCTCCGCCCATGCCTACAATGCCGGACTCTCCGATCCTGTCCAGAATTTCAGTCCGCGTCATCTCAGCAAGCGGCTTTACTGCCCCGTATTCAACTTCCTGATAGCTGCCGTCATTCTCAACCACAATGCACTCTGTCTTGGTTCCTGAGGGACTGAATCTTTGTTCCAGCCCTTTGACAGTGCCGGAGACCGAGGCATAGACCGGAGCGGATACATATCCGGCCGCAGCAGCGACCATCTGCCCTTTTAACACACGGTCTCCCTTTTTTACCAACGGAATAGCCGGGGCCCCGATATGCTGAGACAGCGGATACACCAGCTCCCCTTCCGGCAGGAGACGCCGGATCGGCTGGTCTTTTGAAAACCGCTTTCCGTCATCCGGATGTATCCCGCCCTTAAATGTCAGAAGTCTCATTCTTCCCTTCCTTTCCCCGCGGATGCCCCGCTAAAGTAATTAAAATGATCTGTAAACCAATTTATAAACATTATATTAAACTGCTCTTTTAAAATCCAGTAATCCGGCAGCAAAAATTGTTCGTTTCTCTGAACATATTGTCGCTTTTTTAACAAAAAAACAGGACGATACATATAATATCGCCCTGTACTCTTTACTATAAAGAATAATTACTCTTCTTCAGAAGTTTCCTCTGCCGCCTCAACAGCATCAGATTCCTCAACCTGCTCAGACTGAAGTGCCTTCATGCTCAGGCTGATCTTCTTCTCAGCTTCATTAAGATCAACGATCTTCGCCGTGATCTCCTGTCCGATAGAAAGTACATCAGACGGCTTATCTACATGCTCCCTGGAAATCTGGGATACATGAAGCAGTGCGTCAACTCCCGGTGCGAGCTCAACGAAAGCGCCGAAATCTGTCATTCTTGCAACTTTTCCCGTAATAACTTTTCCTACCGCGAAATCCTCAGCTGCGTTCGCCCACGGGTTTGTCTCCGGGAACTTCAGGCTGAGTGCGATCTTTGTATCATGGATATCTTTAACAAGAACTGTCAGCTTGTCACCTACATGGAATACTTTCTTCGGATTGTCAACTCTTCCCCATGACATCTCTGAAATATGAAGCAGACCATCAACGCCGCCGAGGTCAACAAACGCGCCAAAGTCTGTTACATTCTTAACAGTACCCTCAATCCTGTCGCCGATCTGAAGCCTTGCAAAAAGTTCTTTCTGCTTCTCTGCGCGCTCAGCTACAAGGAGCTGTCTCCTGTCGCCGATCACACGGTTTCTTCTCGGATTGAACTCGCTGATCACGAACTCGATCTCCTGACCCTCATATTTGCTGAGATCCTTCTCATAGGAATCAGATACAAGGCTCGCCGGGATAAATACTCTGACCTCATCCACTGTCGCGCAAATACCGCCGCCAAGGATCTGTGTAACTGTTGCCTTGAGAACCTCTTTGTTCTCAAATGCCTCGCGCAGTCTCTCATTTCCTTTCTCAGCGGCAAGTCTCTTGTATGTAAGAAGGACCTGTCCTTCGCCGTCATTTACTTTCAGGACTTTGACTGTCATTGTGTCGCCAACGGAAACGACTGTTGTCAGGTCGATTGACTGATCGTTTGAATATTCATTCTTTGTGATAATACCGTCAGCCTTATAACCGATGTTCAGGATGATCTCATCCGGCTTTACATCGATAACAGTACCCTCAACTACCTCCCCATTGTGAATTGTTTTGAATGACTCGTCTAACATCTGTTCAAAAGATAACTCTGACATTATTTTGAACCTCCTCAATTATATTGTTGGGCGTGGATGCCCCTGCTGTAATACCTACTGTTTCCACTGACCCTAATTGATTCAAATTCAAATCGTCAAGTGTCTGAATATAGTACGTATTGTTACATGCCTTATGGCAAATTTCAAATAACTTCTGGGTATTGGAACTATGTTTGTCACCAATCACTATCATAGCATCCACCGATTCTGCGATGCTTTTTGCCTCTGTCTGGCGTTCTTTTGTAGCATTGCAGATTGTATTTAAAACACTTACATCATAACTCTTTTTCTTGATAATTTCAACTAAATCTTTAAATTTATTGTAATTAAATGTCGTCTGTGAAACGACACATATTTTCTCATTTTTTTCAAATTTGAGGCTGCCGGCGCCGTCTGCATCCTTAACGACGGTAACCCTGTCGCCGGCCCAGCCTTTGATCCCCTGTACTTCCGGATGTTCAGGGTTCCCGATAATAACAATATGTGCTCCGGCAGCGCTTTCCCTGCTCACAATATCGTGGATCTTCTTTACAAACGGACACGTTGCATCTACAATGCGTATTCCTCTTTCAGACATTTTATCATATATCCGTTTTTCTACTCCATGGGACCGTATAATAACTGTGCCTCCGGAAAGCCTGTCCAGTTCTTCTTCTGAGCGGAGCACGATAACGCCTTTGCTCTCCATATCCTTTACCACTTCTTCGTTATGGATGATCGGACCATACGTATAGATCTTTCCCTCACAGGAATCTACCTGCTTATAGACCGTATCTACTGCACGCTTTACGCCGAAACAAAACCCCGCCGTCTTTGCCTTGATCACCTTCATTATCTGAAATCTCCTTTACTTACAGTAAGAGCAGATCGTATCCACCACTTCTTGTATTGTCATATCCGAACTGTCCACAAGTACTGCATCTTCCGCCTGTTTAAGCGGAGCGATCTCCCTTGTCATATCCCGTTCATCGCGTTCCCTTATATCGCGGGCAATGGATTCCAGCTCACATGTCTCTCCTTTTTCCATCAGTTCATCATATCTACGCTTTGCGCGTGTCTCCACACTTGCCGTAAGGTAAATCTTTACATCTGCGTCCGGCAGGATATTCGTCCCGATATCTCTTCCATCCATAATCACATCCCGGTCTCTCGCAAGGCAGCGCTGAAGTTCAAGAAGCTTTTCCCTCACAGCCGGTATCGCTGATGTCTTAGAAGCCATATTCCCGACCTCCTCGGTCCGGAGCATGGACGTCACATTTTCGCCGTTCAGATATACCTGCTGGATTCCGTTCTCATATCCGATTGTCACTTCTGCATCTCTACAGGCCTCTGCTACTGCATCTTTATCGTCCGCGCTGACTCCTTTTTGTAGGAAATGAATTGCAAGCCCTCTGTACATTGCATGCCGGATGTACCGCTGCA
>USKR01000184.1 GCA_900555215.1 uncultured Ruminococcus sp. | reverse complement strand
TTTATAATATCATAAAACCATCGATGATACTTTTCAGAAAATTTAGGAGAGCATGAAAAATTCATCCGCGTGCTGGACAAAGACGTCTGCCCGGAGACTAAGTGGGTAGAGGGCAGCAACTACGTGGATATCGGATTTAAGATCGATCCGAGGACGAACCGCATCATCATGATGGGAGTCATTGACAACCTGGTGAAGGGCGCGGCAGGCCAGGCGGTACAGAACATGAACCTGATGTTCGGGCTGGAGGAGAGCGAGGGGCTGGAACTGGTCCCCATGTTCCCGTAAAGCTCAGGGCAGCAGGCGGCAGACCCGCATCATAGAGGAACAGGTCTGTACCGGAAGGATAAATTCAGAGAAGGAATGTATGATATGATACGTGTGATGACGATAGAAGATTATGACGGCGTGTATGCCCTGTGGAAAAAGATCCGGGGCTTTGGCATCCGCAGCATCGATGATTCCAGGGAGGGCGTGGGACGTTTCTTGAAGCGCAATCCCACGACAAGCGTGGTTGCGGAAAAAGACGGAAAGATCGTGGGGAGTATTCTCTGCGGGCATGACGGGAGGCGGGGCTGCCTTTACCATGTATGTGTGGACGAGGCGTACCGAAGACACGGTATCGGAAGGGCGATGGTCGTGTTTGCTATGAAGGCGCTGAAAGAGGAGAAGATCAACAAAGTATCTCTGATCGCGTTTACGAAAAATGATATCGGAAATGCGTTCTGGAATACAATCGGCTGGACAGAGCGGCTGGATCTGAACTATTATGATTTTACGCTGAATGAGGAGAATATTACTGCATTTAATGAACAGTAGATACATAGAGGAGATGAGATTATGAGTATAAAAACGATCGAGGGCGGAGTCACCGCGGCAAAGGGATTTCAGGCGGCTGCCGCGGCTGCGGGCATCAAGTACCAGGGCAGGACGGATATGGCGCTGATTTACAGCGAAAAGCCCTGCAAGGCGGCGGGGACGTTTACCACGAATGTTGTGAAGGCGGCGCCTGTGAAATGGGACCGCGCTGTGGTGGAGAGCAAAAAGAAGCCGCAGGCAGTGATCGTGAATTCCGGTATCGCCAATGCGTGTACCGGCGAGGCGGGCATGAACTACTGCCGGGAGACTGCAGAAGAGGCGGCAAAAGTGCTGGGCGTGGATAAGGACAGCGTGCTGGTGGGTTCCACAGGAGTGATCGGCATGCAGCTTCCCATGGACAGGGTAAGAGCCGGCATCTCCATGCTGGCAGAGGCGAAAAAGGAGGACCTGGCAAGCGGCACAGCGGCGGCACAGGCGATCATGACCACGGATACAAAGAAAAAAGAGGCGGCAGTGACATTTGAGATCGGAGATAAGACCGTGACCATCGGCGGCATGGCGAAAGGCTCCGGCATGATCCATCCGAATATGTGTACCATGCTTTCCTTTATCACCACGGACGCAAAGATCTCAAAGAAAGCGCTTCAGAAGGCATTGAGCGAGGATGTGGAGGATACTTATAACATGATCTCCGTGGATGGGGATACTTCTACCAATGATACGGTGCTCCTGCTGGCAAACGGAAAAGCAGGGAATGAGAAGATCCGCTGCGGCACGCCGGAGTACGCGGCATTTAAAGAAGCGCTCCATTATGTCAATGAGACACTGGCAAAAATGATGGCAGGGGACGGAGAAGGTGCGACAGCACTTTTCGAGGCAAAGATCATCGGGGCGAAGACAAAGGAACAGGCAAAGACACTGGCAAAAGCCATTGTCTGCTCGAATCTGACCAAGGCGGCCATCGCAGGCCATGACGCCAACTGGGGACGCATCCTCTGTGCAATGGGATACTCCGGGGCAGAGTTTGATCCGGAGAAGGTGGATCTGTATTTTGAAAGTGCGGCAGGGAAGCTGAAGATCATTGAGAACGGGACGGCAGCAGATTACAGCGAGGAGAAGGCGACAGAGATCCTTTCCCAGCCGGAAGTGACTGCGATTGCCGATATCAAAGAAGGTAATGAGGAAGCAGCGGCGTGGGGCTGTGATCTGACACACGGTTATATTGAGATCAACGCAGATTACAGAAGCTGATCAGCAGGAGGGTATTATGAACGAAAATATGCAGAAATACCTGGACAAGGCGCAGGTGCTCATTGAGGCGCTGCCTTATATCCAGCGTTTTAACAGGAAGATCATTGTAGTAAAATACGGCGGCAGCGCCATGGTGGACGAGAGCTTAAAAGAGCGGGTGATCCAGGATGTGACGCTTTTGAAGCTCTGCGGGTTCAAGCCTATTATCGTGCACGGCGGAGGCAAGGAGATCAGTAAATGGGTCGGAAAGGTCGGTATGGAGCCGAAATTTATCAACGGACTCCGTGTGACAGATGAAGAAACCATGGAAGTGGCTGAGATGGTGCTGGGCAGGGTAAATAAAAGCCTGGTGCAGCTCGTGGAGAGCCTGGGAGTGCGCGCCATCGGCATCAGCGGAAAAGACGGAGCGCTCCTGAAGGTAGAAAAAAAGTATTCTGAAGGACAGGACATCGGGTATGTCGGTGAGATAAAAGAGGTAAACGCGCAGATCCTCTATGATCTCCTGGAGAAGGATTTTCTCCCCATTGTCTGCCCGGTAGGACTGGACGACGAGTACAATACATACAATATCAATGCGGATGACGCTGCATGTGCGATTGCCCGCGCGATGAAAGCAGAGAAGCTGGCGTTCCTGACGGACATTGAAGGAGTATACAAGGATCCGGCCGATCCGTCCACCCTGATCTCTGAGCTCGAAGTGGCTGAGGCGAAGAAACTGATGGCTGACGGTTATATCGGCGGAGGCATGCTGCCGAAGCTGCAGAACTGTATTGACGCAATCGAGAACGGGGTATCCCGTGTGCATATACTGGATGGGCGCATCCCCCACTGTCTTCTTCTTGAGATCTTTACGAACAAGGGAATCGGCACGGCAATATTAAACAGTGATGAAAGCAGGTATTATCATGGTGAATGAAAAGATAAAAGCAGCGGAAGAAAATCTGGTGCATGTGTACAACCGTTTTCCCATCGCGCTGGACCACGGCGAGGGAATGTACGTTTATGATACGGAGGGAAAAGAATATCTGGACTTTGCGGCGGGATTTGCCGTTACAGGGCTGGGATATGATAATAAAGAACTGAATGAGGCATTAAAAGCTCAGATCGATAAATTGTACCACACATCAAACCTTTATTATCACGAGAGCTGCGGCGAGGCGGCTGAGGAGTTAAACAGGATCTCCGGCATGGACCGGGTATTCTTTACGAACAGCGGGAGCGAGGCGAACGAGGGAGCTCTTAAGGCGGCGAGGCGCTATGCATACACAAAAGGCACAGGAAGGTATGAGTTTATTGCAATGGAGCATTCTTTCCACGGCAGGAGTTTCGGCGCAGTGTCCGTCACCGGTCACGGTCCGTACAGGGAACCTTTTGAGCCGCTGGTGCCGGGAGTGAAGTTTGCAAAGTTCAATGACCTGGACAGCGTGAAAGCGCTTGTCAGCGAAAAGACCTGCGCGATCATTCTGGAGCCTCTTCAGGGCGAGGGCGGGATTAATCCCGCCACACAGGAATTTATGGAAGGGATACGCAGGATCTGCGATGAAAATGATATCCTCATGATCTGTGATGAAGTACAGTGCGGTATGGGGCGTACGGGAAGCATGTTCGCATGGCAGGGATTCGGTGTGAAGCCGGATATCCTCACCATGGCTAAGGCGATCGGAAACGGTATCCCTGTGGGAGCTTTTGGCATGACAGAGCGGATGGCAGAGAATTCAC
>USKR01000183.1 GCA_900555215.1 uncultured Ruminococcus sp. | reverse complement strand
CCCAGTATGAGGCAGACATTGCCCAGGTTAAGGCGCACACACCGCCGGATCGGGAAACTTTTCCGGTCATGCAGATCGGGGCTCACTCTTATACGGAGAAAAAGGAGGCAGGACAGGCGATCATTGACGCCTGCAAAGCCATGAAATCTCCGGAACCCGTGCCACTGGGGGATTATCGTGGACTTTCGATGGAGCTGTCCTATTCCTCTGCCAGCAAGGAATTTGTCATTGCTTTACATGGAAAAGGCACCTATAAAGTACCACTGGGAACGGATATTCATGGAAATATCACAAGACTCGATAATAAGCTCAATGAGCTGCCGGACAATCTTTCCCGCTGCCGGGAAGTTCTTGAAACCGTAAAAGCCCAGTTAGAAAATGCAAGGGTGGAGGCACGAAAAGAGTTCCCGCAGGAAAAGGAACTGGCAGAAAAGGTGGCAAGACTGGGGGAGCTGAACGCTCTTTTGGATATGGACAAGAAAGACCATATCGTTATGGAAGAGGAACCGGAAGAAGAGGAAATCGAACCGGAAAGGGAAAAAGCCGTCTGGGTGCGGTAAGAAATGCGGTATCGGGGAACTGATACCGTGGTACATAGCCTTAAAAAGTGTGGAAACGGAGAAAACGCACAATCGTCTGCGCCTGGATCATCTGATATAGTGGGTGGAAGAGGAGGAAGAAAAGGCTATGAAGATAGAAGATATTGATATTTATAATCTGCCGATCTGGGCCTGCGCTATAGTGGACGAGATCAGTGAAAAATGTAAAAAGGAACTGAAAAACTCTCCGGAATACAGTCGGATTCTGAAGGAAAGCGATGAACTGCTGTTTAAATATCCGTTTATTTCAGCACTGATTGATCGGGATGAAATTGAAGAGCCTATGAAACTTTCCGTAAAAAAAGCAAGGGCGCTCTCTCGATTCCTTGCACTGGACGCTGACCGTGAAGATTATGAGCGGATACAGCTTTATCTTATGGGGTGTCGGCATACATTGGAAATGTTGCTGTTATTGGAGATCTTATAGAAAGCAGCGTTCTGAATTGTAGAAAATGCCAGGAGTGGATATAGTAATGTATAAAGCAGGAAATGTATTATCAGAGAGGATGATTGATTTGAATAAGACAGACTTTTGTGATCTTGTGGAGCGGATCAAAGACAGCTTCATGGAGATTGACAGCGATATTATGGTAGATCTGAAAAAACAGGATATAGAATATGCCGATATGTGCCAGAAACTGGGAGAGATGGAAAGCAGGTATCCGTTTATTCTAGAAGTGACAGAAGGGAGCGGAGCCATCAGTCTTACTGCCGAGGAACATGAGATTGTGAGAAAATATATGAGCAGGATGTTTGAAAAAGAGACGATAGAACGCTGCCAGATCTATTTCCGGGGGCATACGGATGGGTATGTGTATTTGAAAAAGATTGGGGTAGTGTAATATATACGATGAAAAAGGACATGACATTCTCAATCTGACATGATAAAATGAAATCGAAAAGAACAGAGAGTGTGCCATTGAAAGGATGGATATTATGTATAAAGTAGAAATTATTTTTAACTCGAAAGATTTGACACAGAGCGATATGGATCAGATTTGCGAAGAAACGGATCAGATTTTTGAAAGAGAAGAATTAAGTTGTGCAGACAGGCAACCGGGAAAAAGAGTATATCTTGACCGTGGACGAAAACAGGATTATGGTAGATTTTGGGCGGCAATCTTTGCAATGAAAAACTCCAGAAAGATTACAGATCATTTACAGGAATGTTTCTGGTATAACGGAAATGAAAAAGAGAATCTTATTACCGAGTTCATAAGGAATTAGCCAAATGGACAGTACACAGAGAAAAGGGATCAATTTTGATCTAGATACAGAGGCACTGCAGCAGCATTATCCTAAAGGAGACTGGCATAATGCGTACTATGATGTACGGGCTTACTTTGAAAAGAATGGTTTTGAACATATTCAGGGTTCCGGGTATCATTCCATTGAGGCTATGTCAGAAGCAAAGGCAATGTCTGTTATTTATAAAATGACAAAGGAATTTCCGTGGCTGAATTATTGTGTGAGTATTTGTACTATTTCTGATGTGCCGGAATTGTATGATATTTCTCATGTATTTGTGAGAGAAGCACAACGCTTGCATGAAGAAGAGCAATAAAATATTTTACAAAGTACATAGCCGGATGGTTTTCAAGAAAAGAAGATCATCCGGCTTTTTTAATGCCCAGATATGAGAAATGAATTGTGTAATATCCAATCACGGGCAGGAAAGGAGATGATATTTATGCCTTATGTTGCGCCGGAAGTGGTGCAGAGAGTCAAGCAGATCGACCTTCTGACCTATCTAAAGAACTATGAACCTTATGAGCTGGTGCATTTCTCCGGGAATGTTTATACCACCAGATCCCACGACAGTTTGAAGATCTCTAACGGAAAATGGATGTGGTGGAGCCGGGGGATTGGGGGCAGGAGCGCACTTGATTATCTGATCAAAGTGAGAGGATATGACTTTGTGCAGGCGGTACAGATGATAGCGGAACAGGCGGCAATACAGCCGCCTGTTTCCATACCAGCCGA
Source organism: uncultured Ruminococcus sp. (assembly GCA_900555215.1). Taxonomy (GTDB): domain Bacteria; phylum Bacillota; class Clostridia; order Lachnospirales; family Lachnospiraceae; genus Mediterraneibacter; species Mediterraneibacter excrementipullorum. Next base: position 1,213 of record USKR01000183.1, on the reverse strand, counting down.
AAAGAAAACAGAGAAAAAGCTGATCCTGCCAAAGCCTTATCGCTATCAGACGTATGCAGTTTCATATCTGCAGAACCGTGGGATTGATATGGAGATTATTCGATTCTGTTTGAAAACCCATCGACTTTATGAAAGTGAGAATTACCACAACGTGGTTTTTGTGGGAATGGATGAGAGCGGAACACCTCGTTATGCGGCTCTGCGTGGAATCAGTTCAGATTTTCTTGGAGAGGCGTCCGGAAGTGACAAAAACTATTCTTTCTGTATTCCAGCAGAGGAAAAATGCCGGGCAGTCCATCTGTTTGAGTCAGCCATTGACCTGTTATCTTACGCCACAGAACGAAAGCTGGACGGAAAAAACTGGCGAGAGGAACATCTGTTATCCCTTGCAGGTGTGTATCAGCCGGCCAAAGAAATCGAGAAAAGCAAAGTTCCGGCAGCGCTGACTCGCTTTCTGAAAGAACATCCGGAGGTGGATAGGGTGGTGTTTCATCTGGATAATGACCGGACGGGAAGGCTTGCGACACAGGCCATCCGGACGGTACTTCCGAAGAAATACCAGACAAGAGATGAGCCGCCAAAGCAGGGGAATGACTGCAACGATAGCCTTTGTATCCGGCTGGGAATCCGGCAGACAAAGCGGGAAAAAAGACACAGAGGGAGAGACTTTGAACGGTAGAAAGAGAGGACTTTATGAAGACAGTTCAGTATGATTTGAGGATCGTTCACAGGAAAAAGGTTGCGATAGGAGCCATTAACCGGAAAGAAATTGATCGGATTCTGCGGGATATGATCACGTCCGGAGAGGCTCTGAACATGGAGGGAGGAGAAATAGTTGGCATTATGGTTGAAGAAAAAGGGGAGCGGGATTGTCCGGGAAACTGTGATCACTGCTCATATCTTTGCCCGGAAAGTGGAGAATGCATGATGGACGATCTGGAAGACCGGTGCCGGAAGCAGATTCCAGGCAATTGGAGAATTTAGCCAAGGGGATTGCGGCGATAGCAGCCGAAAAGAAAATTCGGGAGATGGAAGAGGAAGCGGTTCGGCAGGCGCTCTCCGAGCAGGCACAGGGGCCTGGTATCGAGATAGAAAAACTCAGATTGAATTTTGATACCCTGCTGAAGACATTGTCCGTCAGCGTATCCGATCTTGCGCGAGGGCGTAAAATTTTCTGTGTCTATGGGAAAAATTCTTCTTTGATAAGAAACAG
>USKR01000182.1 GCA_900555215.1 uncultured Ruminococcus sp. | reverse complement strand
CTTCCGGGAGGGGGGTAGCCGTTCGATTTGGCCCAGCAAGCTGGGCCTCTCTTGTAATAAGTTTCTGCTGGCAAGAGTGGTTTTATCTTTGTGTATGGGGGAGGACCTACTCGTTGTATGTTTCTTATGGCTGGGGCAGCTTTATCTTTTGCCGGGAAAATTCCCTTCTCGCTGCGTTTTTAAACGCTGCATTTGCTGGGGGACCTTCCGTCTTGAGCTAAACCAGAAAACAGCGGAGCGCCTTTTCGAAAGCGCTTCAGCGCGGGGAGATGGGTGGTTGAGGCGACTTCGGAATGAGGCTTGGAAAAAGTAGAGATCAGAGGATACGCATTGGGGTCAGAAGAGAGGTTGTCTGAGGCGGAGCCGAGTTCCTCTCTTCTGACCCCTGATTTTAGCGTGTTCCCTGATCTCGTAGTTTTTCCTGCCTCGTGGAGCGGAGCCGATGCCAGCCATCTCCCCGCGCTGAATACGTCTTCGATCTCTGCGCTCCACTGTTTTCGGACGTTTTACCTTGACAGCGGCTCCCCCGCAAATACAGGTTTTCTTATCTCTCCTCCCGGAAGTAGTTAAGTCCGCAGCTCTTTGGCTGAGCGTGTTCCCTGCTCTGTCTCATGCTTGTGATCACGAGCACGAGAATTGTAGCGATATACGGGAACATATCGTAAATCTGCGCCGGCAGACCCGGAATATTGACATACATGCGCATAATGGTCAGCCCGCCGAAGATCAGCGCTACGACCATTCCTCTTGCAGGACTCCATGTTGCAAAGATAACGAGCGCAACTGCAAGCCATCCGTATCCGCTGACACAGTCATGGACCCATACGCCCGAAGTGGTCACCATGCTCATGTACATACCTCCGATCCCGCAGATGCCTCCGCCGATGACGGTTGCGAGATATTTGTACAGAGTCGTATTGATCCCGGCGGCGTCCGCGGTCGCCGGATCCTCTCCTACCGCGCGCAGGTTCAGTCCCACTCGGGAGCGGTTGAAGAACCACGCCATGACCACAGCTGCGATAATGGCAAAATAGACAAGCCAGTTGTACTCAAAGAGGAGCGGGCCGATCACCGGGATATCGGAAAGTCCCGGGATATGCAGACCTGAGAATGCTTTCTTTGTCGTCTCTGAAACAGCCACATACCCGCCGGCTTTCTGACCGATGTACTCGCCGAAGAAATTTCCGAAACCGGTGCCGAAGATCGTCAGCGTCAGTCCGGTCACGTTCTGATTCGCCCTGAGGGTAATGGTAAGGAAGCTGTATATCAGCGCTCCGCCCGCGCCTGCAAGGAACGAAGTCAGAAGCGCGATCATCGCTGAGAGGACTCCATTCGGATTTCCTCCCGCACTGATCACCGCCTGCTCATAATAATAGGAGCCTGCAAGCCCTGTGATGGCGCCCATGAACATCATACCTTCCACACCGAGATTCAGGTTGCCTGACTTCTCGGTCAGGATCTCTCCCAGCGCTCCGAGCAGAAGAGGCGTTCCTGCCAGCACTGCCGCGATAAACAGACCATTTAATGTATTAAGCATGGTGTTCCTCCTTTCCTCTTCCGATCAGCCTGTATGAGATAAAGAACTCACACCCCAGCATGAAGAACAGAATGATTCCGATGAGCAGATCTGCCGCCGATGCAGGGATCTTAAATTGTGTCTGGATCGCATTGGACCCTCTTTCCAGCATAGCGATAAATACTGATACCACAAGCATCCCGTACGGATTCATCTTTGCCAGCCATGCCACAGTGATCGCAGTGAAACCTACGCCGCCGGCTGTGCCTTCCGTGATCGTATAGTCAGAACCCGCGAACTGAAGCATCCCGACCAGACCGCAGAGAGCTCCGGATATGAACATCGTCCTCCGGAAAACCTTTCCCACATTGATTCCCGCATACCGGGCAGTGTTATTACTCTCGCCTACAACAGCAATCTCATAGCCCTGTTTTGTTTTATTAAAATAGATATAGGCCGCCACAACAAGTATGAGCGCCAGGATCCATCCCCAGTGCACTCCCAGCACCTTTGTGAGGCGGGCGCCCGGGACAAGCATCGCGATCTTCGGATAGCTGCTGCCCGGCGCTTTCCACGGACCGTTCATCAGATACTTGATAAACGCAAGGGCAATATAATTGAGCATCAGGGTAAACAAAGTCTCGTTCGTCCCCCATTTTGCTTTACACACGGCAGGCAGAAGCCCGTAGAGTCCTCCCGCCACGATTGCCGCCAGCATCATCAAAAGGACAAGGGGAAGCTTTGGGAAGATATGCGCCGTAAAAAGTCCGAACGCTCCTGCCGCGACCGCTCCCACAAGGATCTGGCCCTCGCCGCCGATATTCCAGAACTTCATCTTAAATGCAAACGAAATACCAATGGCTGTGATAAGCAGAGGGATCGCGATCTTAACCGTCTCGTAAATCACAGTCTTTGAGCCCCATGCTCCTTTTACCATGGAAATATATACTGAAATCGGGTTGTGTCCCAGCATCAGGATCACGATCCCGCCTGTCACAAGCGAGAGAAGGAACGCCGCCGCGCGGATCCCCCAGGATTTCTGGCTGGAGATCGTATCGCGCCTGACCATTCTCAGAAGCGGCTCTTTTGCCTGTGCTGTGTGTGTATGTGCGCTCATGCGGTCACCTCCTTATCCTTGCTGACAGACTCTGCTCCCTCTGCATGGATCATCATCAGTCCGATATCTTCTTTCGTCACTTTCCGCGGATCCACGATACCGCTCACTTTTCCGCCGCACATGACCATAATGCGGTCGGAAAGCTGCATGAGCACATCCAGATCCTCACCGATAAAGATAACTGCAACACCTTTTTTCTTCTGCTCGTTGAGCAGGTCATAAATCCGGTATGAAGAGTTGATATCCAGCCCGCGCACCGGATAAGCTACGATCAGCACGGACGGCTGGCATGCGATCTCCCTTCCCAGAAGGACTTTCTGCACATTTCCGCCGGAGAGCCTTCCCACGGGAGTATCCACGCCGGGAGTCACGATCTCCAGCTCTTCGATCAGCTTTTCCGCCAGCTCTCTCGGGGCCTTGCGGTCTACAAAAATTCCTTTATTTGACTTATAGCTCCGAAGCATCACATTGTCCGTCATATCCATTCCCGCCACAAGGCCCATACCAAGCCTGTCCTCCGGGACGAATGCCATGGAAATTCCCTTTTTAACGATCTCATCCGGCTTCAGTCCGAGGATCCGCTCCTGCACGGGAACGCCCTCGCGGACGCCTGAATAGAGCACAGAACCTCCGATAGAAGGATAAAGCCCTGCGATAGTCTCGCACAATTCCCTCTGACCGCTGCCTGCAATACCTGCGATCCCGAGGATTTCCCCGCCGTAAGCCTCAAAAGATACATTGTCCAGAGCTTTCACCCCGTCTCCGTTCAGACAGGTCAGGTCGATCACCTGGAGCCGCTTCTCTCCGCGATCCACCTGAGGGCGATCGATCTCAAGACTGATAGGACGCCCTACCATCATCTCCGTGAGCTGCGCCTGATCTGTCTCCGCTGTATTGACCACACCGATGTACTCTCCCTTACGGAGGATCGCCACCCGGTCTGAGATGGCAAGCACTTCGTTAAGCTTATGAGTAATGATGATAATAGACTTCCCGTCTTTTTTCATATTCCGCAGCACGGTAAAGAGCCGTTCCGTCTCCTGAGGAGTCAGCACTGCCGTAGGCTCGTCCAGGATCAGTATATCCGCTCCTTTATAGAGAACTTTCAAAATCTCCACAGTCTGCTTTTCTGAGACAGACATATTATAGACCTTTTTGGAAGGATCAAGGTCAAATCCGTA
>USKR01000181.1 GCA_900555215.1 uncultured Ruminococcus sp. | reverse complement strand
CATCGCAGCTCTCGCCCGGGTTCCTGACGATGGCGCGCAGGAATGCGGTCATGTCCGCCTGATAACTCTGCGCTGCTTCTTTGATCTTGTTGAAATCCATAGTGTTCTCTCTCCTTTTCTGATCTGAAAATATGATGAAAGTCTCTTTGTCAGGCGCCGTGCCGCGGAGGGTGCGGCACCGGGCTGCCTGAACGGATAAAAGTTGGATGGTTTCCTTAATTTATGCCGGGAAAAGACAGCTATCTGTCATTTCCGCCCCAGACGATGGATTCGTATCTCTCCGGGTCCGTGTCGCCCTCTGTGGAGAAGAGCAGGACTCTGGAGTTTTCGTCCAGTCCCAGGTGATCCCTGAGCGGCTGATACTCGTCCATTGTCATGATGCACGCCAGTGTCCCGAAGGGAGCGGCTCCGGATTCGCCGGAAGTGACCGGCTGGTCGCCTTTAACCGGAGCTGCCAGCATGCGCATTCCCCTTGCCGCCACCCAGTCAGGGGATGCGATAAATGTATCTGCATGGTTCTTCAGGATATCCCAGGAGATGGTGTTGGGTTCGCCGCAGGCAAGTCCTGCCATGATAGTAACCATGTCTCCGTCTACGATGCGGATGTCACCGTCTCCCGCACATGCCCCTTTGTACAGGCATGCAGCTGCTTCTGCCTCTACTACAATGACTTTCGGAGGATTTTCAGGATAACGGTTGGCGAAATATCCCTGGACCGCTCCGGCGAGAGAACCGACGCCTGCCTGGATAAATACGTGTGTCGGGCGTTCGCATCCGTAATCGTGGAGCTGCTCGTCGGCTTCCATTGCCATAGTGCCGTAGCCCTGCATGATCCAGGATGGGATCTCCTCGTATCCGTCCCAGGCAGTATCCTGCACCATGACGCCGTTTTCAGTCTTCTCTGCCATGGCATTTGCCATGCGCACGCATTCGTCATAGTTGTACTCTTCAATAGTTGCCTGAGCCCCTTCGGCAAGAATGTTATTCAGCCTTGTCTGTGTGGTGCCCTTCGGCATAAGGACAACAGCTTTCTGTCCCAGTTTATTTGCGGCCCAGGCCACTCCGCGGCCGTGATTGCCGTCTGTCGCGGTGAAAAAGGTTGCCTGGCCGAATTCCTTTCTGAGCTCTTCGGAAGTGAGCACGTTATATGGAAGCTCCGACACGTCTTTTCCGGTCTGCTTCGCTATGTACCGCGCCATGGCGAAAGATCCGCCCAGCACCTTGAAAGCGTTCAGTCCGAAACGGTAGGATTCATCCTTGACATAAACTTCTTTCAGTCCGAGACGGGATGCCATCCGGTCCAGTTTCGCCAGGGGAGTTACACTGTACTGGGGAAAACTCTCGTGAAAGGCGCGTGCCTTTCTGACCTCGTCAAGCCCCATTACAGGAAGATTAGAATCTGCGGTTTTCGGCATTTTGTTGACTGCCCATTTGATTGTTTCCATTGCGGAACCTCCTTAAAATTGATTGCGTTGTTATGTTTCTATGAACATGCGCTGATATGAACATGCGCCAGCTCGAATCCGCCACTATGTTCATCCTTTGTCCATGTAGCTGTACAGTGTGAATTTTGATATTCCCAGCAGGGATGATACTTTATCGCCGGACTTGGTGATCAGGAACGCGCCGGCATTGTTCAGGTACTGTACGACCGCCGTTTTGTCATCTTTATTCATAAGAGCTACCGGCTTCCCTACTTTAGCGATCGCCTGCTCGATGAGCAGGTCTAAAAGTTCGGTCACATTGTGGGTGATCGTCTGGGGAGCATCCGAGGAGCCGTTTTCTGCGCTGCCCTCAGGCTCTGTCTGGACCAGACCGTGGACCGCATTCTCTACGGCTAGCAGTGCGGTGATGTCGTAATTGATGGAAAAGATGTAAGCTGCTTTTCCATTCTCATCCCGGATGTAGAGGGTGCTGGATTTTAAGATCCGTCCGTCCTCTGTCCTGGTGAGGTATGCGAGACGGTCTTTGATCTTTCCCGGATCTGAGCTGAGGGTTTCCAGCACGATCCCGGACGGACCGTCCCCGGCATGCCGGTTGGATACATGCCCGTTTTCAATATAGACGATAGATTTATCCAGGTTTTTCTTTGTCAGATCATGGATGACCACTTCGCAGGAACTGCCGAACTGAGCTGTGAGCCCGTGCGCGAGCTGTTTTAAAAATCCGAGTTTCTGAACCATGTTTTCACCTGCCTTTTTCATTGTGTGAACCAGCGGGAAAATGTGTTTTGATGTGTGTTTCTAAACCCATCATAGCATAAAAAAAATGAGAGTCAATAGTTTTTCTAAAAATTTTTTAGGTTACCTAAAAATTAATTAGAATTTTTGTTGCAATTATATATATTTGATGGTATTCTATAAGAAGTAAAGTATATTTATATGCGAAGTGCACAGAAAATGGAGAGAGTGTGCCTTTATGGATGTGTGTAAAATCAATAAAAAAGGAGAAGAAAAGATGCTGGTTTTAGGTAATGGAAGAGTAGTTACAAGAGATGCCTCATGTCCGTTTATCGAAGACGGCGCGGTCGCGGTCAGAGACACAAAGATCTGCAGGGTCGGGAAGACGCAGGATATCAGGTCGGCATTTCCTGATGCCGAATATATCGATGCAAAAGGCGGTCTGATCATGCCTGCTTTTATTAATGTACATGAGCATATTTACAGTTCGTTTGCAAGAGGGCTTTCTATAAAGGGCTACGACCCCAAGGGATTTCTTGATATCCTGGACGGAATGTGGTGGACGATAGACCGGAACCTTACGCTTCACGATACCTATTTAAGCGCCATGGCGACTTATGTGGACTGTATCAAAAACGGGGTGACCACGGTCTTTGACCATCACGCAAGTTTCGGCTCGATCGGAGGCTCTCTTTTTGAGATCGAAAAAGCGGCAAAGGAGACCGGCGTGAGGTCCTGCCTGTGTTACGAGATATCGGACCGGGACGGCATGGACAAGGCGAAGGAGTCAGTTATGGAGAATGCGGAGTTCATCCGGCACGCGCTTAAAGATGAGAGCGGCATGATCGCCGGTATGATGGGCATGCACGCACAGTTCACGATCTCGGATGAGACGTTTGAGCTGGCGGCGGAAAACAAGCCGGAGGAGGCCGGATACCACATTCATGTTGCAGAAGGGATCGAGGATCTTCACCACTGTCTGAAGCATTACGGAAAACGGATAGTTGACCGGCTGATGGATCACGGGATCCTGGGAGAGAAGACGCTGCTGGGGCACTGCATCTACATAAATCCGCACGAGATGGACCTGATCAAAGAGACAGGCACCATGGTTGTTCATAATCCGGAGTCTAATATGGGAAATGCATGCGGATGCCCGCCCACTATGGAACTGGTACACAGAGGAATCCTGACCGGGCTGGGTACAGACGGGTATACTCATGATATGATGGAATCTTTCAAGGTGGCAAATGTACTGCATAAGCATCATCTGTGTGATCCGAACGCGGCGTGGTCAGAAGTTCCGCAGATGCTTTTTGAAAATAACGCAAAGATCGCGGGCAGATACTTTGAGCCGGAGCTGGGCGTGCTGAAAGAAGGCGCGGCAGGAGATGTGATCATCGCGGCGTACGATCCGCTGACACCGATAAATGAGAATAATATCAACGGACATCTGGTATTCGGGGTGACAGGGCATGATGTAGTGACGACAGTTGCCAACGGCAAGGTACTGATGAAAGACAGAAGACTTACGCAGATCGATGGGGCGAAGGTTATGGCAGACTGCAGGCAGGCCGCTGCTGAGCTGGCGGACAGGATCAACAGCAGGTAAGACGGAAAGGACATACAAATAAACTAAGGAAGGGCCCGGCATTGTATCTGCC
>USKR01000180.1 GCA_900555215.1 uncultured Ruminococcus sp. | reverse complement strand
TTCCCTCTTTTCTGATAATGTACGGTGAACAGAAAAGGAGATTCAGCCATTTTTATTCTATACATAACTTTTCATTCTGTAAAGGGATACTCTTCCAGCTGATCGGTATTTTATATTTTATCAGTGTTTCCCGTTCCGGTCACAGACATTCCGATACACAATAAACCTTCCGTTCATTTTGCAGGTCAAGGATAGCACAGCCTTTCCGGAGCAGCAACCTCCTTTAGAGAAAATTAATAATAAAATAACAAAAAGAAAAGAGAAAACCTCTGCTCCTCAGAGCGCGCGTCTTCTCTTTTCATATTCTCTTCTATTTCTCACTGTAATGATGCGCTTCCTCAAGCATCATATCCTTCACCTTCATCAGCCGGATCTGGGTGCTTCTCTCATTCTCATCCAGTTTCATCGTGATGTACTTGATGCTCTCTTCCGTCTCCGGTATGATCACATGCTCCAGCGCATTCACCCGGCGCCGCGTCTTCTCAATTTCTGCCGCCATCAGCTGGCACGCCTTCTCCACCTCCGCCAGACGTATCATATCCGGCAGGATATCAGCCAGTGACTTCACGGCCCCGTCAAGATCACTGGACGTAAATGCAAAACCATATGAATAGATATCATTTTCGTCCGCCGTCCTCATCTTGTAGTCAAAAACCGGGATATCCACGCTCATGACATTCTTCTCCCCGGCCTCCAGGCTGATTTCCTGCTTCGGCGCCATGAGGGCCGTGTTGAGCGCCGCCTCGGACATGCCTGCCTTTGCAATGACAAAATTCCGGTTTGCCGAACGGATGCCGGCTTCCACTCTCATTCGGACCTCCATATTTTCACGGACAAGATCCAGATACTGGCGCATCAGCTCATCTCGTTTATCCTTCAGGAGCTTATGCCCCCGGATCGCGGTGATCCGCTTTTTCTTAAGGCGCGTCAGCTCCATCCGGGTAGGATTCACCTGTTTTGCTGCCAAACCGCCACCTCCTTCGCAATTATCAGACAATTCTCCCAAAAGGGGTCTGACCCCTTTTGCGAAAGTTTTCAGAATATTTTCCGCCCCTCCGGGCTTCCGGGACAGACCCGCTCCGCTTACGCTTCGGGGTCAGTCCCGTAGTAGATATCCAGGTATTTGTCGTCGATGCGCTTCAGTTCTGTTCTCGGGAGCATCCTCAGCAGCTTCCAGCCGATGTCGAGCGTCTCCTCGATACCGCGGTCTGTATTATATCCCTGGGACACATATTCCTGCTCGAATGCGTCCGCGAATTTTGCGTACATCAAATCAATCTCTGTCAGCGCCGCCTCTCCCAGGATGACCATGAGTTCTTTGGCGTCTTTTCCGCGGGCATAAGCGGCAAAGAGCTGGTTCATGGTGTTGGAGTGGTCTGCGCGCGTTTTGCCCTCGCCGATCCCCTTATCCTTCAGACGGGACAGGGACGGGAGCACATCGATGGGCGGGGTGACTCCTTTGCGGTAAAGCTCACGGCTCAGAATGATCTGTCCCTCCGTGATATACCCGGTCAGGTCCGGGATAGGATGGGTCTTGTCGTCCTCAGGCATGGTCAGGATCGGGATCATGGTGATGCTTCCCTTCTTCCCGTTCTGGCGTCCTGCTCTCTCGTAGATGGACGCAAGGTCCGTGTACATATATCCCGGGTAGCCGCGGCGTCCCGGCACCTCCTTGCGCGCCGCAGACACTTCGCGGAGCGCGTCCGCGTAGTTGGTGATATCCGTCAGGATGACCAGCACATGCATTTCCTTCTCGAAGGCGAGGTACTCTGCCGCGGTCAGCGCCATCTTGGGCGTTGCGATACGCTCGATCGCCGGGTCATTCGCCAGGTTGATGAACAGCACCGTACGGTCCAGCGCGCCTGTCTCGCGGAAGCTTTCGATAAAGAAGTTGGACTCTTCAAAGGTGATTCCCATTGCCGCGAATACAACGGCAAAGTTCTCATCTGTCCCAAGCACCTTTGCCTGTCTCGCGATCTGCGCGGCAAGCTGGGCATGGGGCAGACCCGATGCGGAGAAGATCGGCAGCTTCTGCCCGCGGACCAGTGTATTGAGCCCGTCAATGGCAGACACGCCGGTCTGGATAAACTCCTCCGGATAGCTCCTCGCCGCCGGATTCATGGGCAGGCCGCTGATATCCATGCGGGCGTCCGGCAGGATCTCCGGACCTTCGTCGATAGGGCGTCCCAGTCCGTCGAACACGCGTCCCAGCATGTCCTCAGATACGCCCAGTTCCATGCTCCTCCCAAGGAAACGCACCTTGCTGTTGGACAGGTTGATTCCCGTGGAGCTCTCAAAGAGCTGTACGAGCACATCGCTTCCGTTAACTTCCAGCACCTTGCAGCGCCTTGTCTCGCCGTCCGCGAGCTCGATCTCTCCCAGCTCGTCATATGTCACGCCTTCCACGCCGCGCACAAGCATCAGCGGTCCGGCTACTTCCTGTATGGTTCTGTACTCTTTAGGCATTTACCGTTCCTCCTTTACAAATGCATTGGCGATCTGCACGCTCAGTTCTTCGTCTGCTTTCTTAAACTCTTCATCCAGGGCGTCTTCCTGAACATATTTAAAACGGCCGATCTGCTCCCGCACAGGCATGGAGATCAGCTTCTGCAGGGAAGCCCCCTCGGAAAGAGCCTGTACTGCCCTGTCATAGAATGCATTGACAAGGAGCATCATCATATGCTGTTTCTTCAATGAGGTGTATGTGTCTGTCTCGTGGAAGGAGTTCTGGTGAAGGAAGTCCTCGCGGATGGAACGTGCCGCCTCCATCTTCAGCCGGTCTCCCGGTGAGAGGGCATCCATCCCGACCATCTTTACGATCTCTTCGAGTTCCGCTTCTTCCTGGAGGAGGGTCATCATCTTCTGGCGCCCGCTCATCCAGTCCTCCGCCACATTTGCATTGAACCATTTCTCCATATCATCCAGGTACAGTGAATAGCTGTTCAGCCAGTTGATCGCCGGGAAATGCCGCTTGTACGCAAGCGCAGAATCCAGCCCCCAGAACACCTTCACAATGCGAAGCGTTGCCTGTGATACCGGCTCGGACGTATCGCCTCCCGGAGGGGACACGGCGCCGATCACGGACAGGGCTCCTTCCCTGCCGTCTTTTCCAAGCGAGATCACATGTCCCGCACGCTCGTAAAACTGCGCAAGGCGGCTTCCCAGATACGCCGGGTAACCTTCCTCGCCGGGCATCTCCTCGAGACGGCCGGACATCTCTCTTAACGCCTCCGCCCACCGGGACGTAGAATCCGCCATCAGCGCCACAGAATATCCCATGTCGCGGAAGTACTCTGCGATCGTAATCCCTGTATAAATGGACGCCTCACGGGCAGCCACAGGCATGTCCGAAGTATTTGCGATCAGGACGGTCCTCTGCATGAGGGGCTGCCCTGTCTTCGGGTCTTTCAGCTCCGGGAACTCGTTGAGCACGTCCGTCATCTCATTTCCGCGCTCGCCGCATCCGATATAAACTACGATATCTGCTTCCGCCCATTTCGCAAGCTGGTGCTGGATCACGGTCTTCCCGCTCCCGAAAGGTCCCGGCACTGCCGCCACGCCGCCCTTGGCGATCGGGAAGAAGGTGTCAATGACCCTCTGCCCTGTAACAAGGGGCATCTCCGGCGGAAGTTTCTTCTTATACGGGCGTCCGCGGCGGACCGGCCACTTCTGCATCAGGGTCAGCTCCCTGTCCCCCTTTTCGGTCTCCACCACTGCCACGGTCTCTTCTACCGTAAATTCTCCTGCTTTGATCTCTTTAATTGTTCCTTTTACGCCATAGGGAACCATGATCTTCTGCTCCACGAGCACCGTCTCCTGCACTGTTCCGATCACATCTCCCGCATCCACTTCATCGCCCGC
>USKR01000179.1 GCA_900555215.1 uncultured Ruminococcus sp. | reverse complement strand
CTTGCCATGGCAGCGCTGAGCAGCTATGGGCTGGATGCGGCAAGTTCAGAGGGAACGGCTCTTGCGACCTCTTTCGGAACAATGGTTGGAACACTGGGAACCGTATTGTTCTACGGAACAGCAACAGTCAACCTTGTATGGCAGCACATCGGCTGGAAGGCAGTGGAAAACAGACAGTATAAGAAACTGTACCTGGTAGACATGGGGCTTCCGTGGATCTCCCATCTGCTCTGCTCCTTTATCCCGACAGTGATCATGTGTAAACTCGGAGCCGACGTGGTAGAGATGATCAAGGCAGCGCTTCCAATGGATGGACTAGCAATGAAGACTCTGTTTACCGTAGGTTCTCTTCTTCCCTGTGTAGGTATCGCGATTCTGTTAAAACAGATCGTCAAGAAGGCAACAGATTTTATTCCGTTCCTGTTCGGTGTAGTCCTTGCGGCTTCCATGGGAATCAACCTTGTATCTGCAACAGTGATCGCAGGTATGTTTGCGATCATTACATACAACTTAAAGATGCTTCTGCTGAAAAAGAGCGCAGGTGCAGCCGACGACGATGATGAAGAGGAGGATATTTGATATGGAAAAGAAATTATCAAAAAAAGCATTGAATAAATCTTTTCATAACTGGTACTATGGGCACCTGACCTGTTTCTCCCAGGAGCATATGCAGACATTCGGATATCTCTGCGCAATGCTCCCTCTGGTGGAAGAGCTCTATGACAATGAGGACGACAAGGCAAAGGCAATGAACACCTATACAGCGTTCTTCAACACAGAGCCGCAGCTCGGTTCCGTGATCGTAGGTATCACAGCCGGACTTGAGGAGGCGAGAGCCAGCGGGCAGGACGATGTAGATGAAGAGACGATCAACGGACTAAGGGCAGGACTGATGGGACCGATCGCCGGAATCGGTGATTCCCTTGTGGTCGGGACCGTGATCCCGATCCTTCTTGGCATTGCAATGGGTATGTCCACAGGCGGATCACCGCTGGGCGCGATCTTCTACATTATCGTGTGGAACCTGTTCGCATACTTCGGAATGAGATTCATGTACTTTAAAGGATATGAACTCGGCGGTAAAGCAGTTGACTTCCTGATCGGGGCGCAGGGCGAGGCGCTTCGAGACGCCATCACCACTCTGGGCGGTATCGTCATCGGCGCGGTATCAGCGACCTGGGTAAGCGTACAGACATCGCTGGAACTGATAAGCAAAGAGACAGGGGAGGCATATGTGGTCCTTCAGGATCAGCTGGATGCGGTATTCCCGGGACTTCTGACCACACTGTTCATTGTCTTCTGCTGGTTCCTTATGGCGAAGAAGAGAATGTCTCCGATCAAGGTCATGCTCCTTCTGGTAGTCATTGCGTTTGTCGGCGTAATCGTCGGATTCTTTGATCCGAACCTGACATATTAATAAAAAGGAGGTAACACCATGAATGTTATAGATAAAAGAAAATTATCGAAAGAAGCCGAGATGCAGATCAAGGCTTTGAAGAAGATCAACAGATGGAAGATTATCGCCCTGGCAGTGTCAACGCTGGGAGTGGCTGCAGCCTATGCCGGTTTCGGCGGCATCATTCAATCCCTTTTCCTTGGCGTTCTTGGTGTTATCATAACTGTCGCGGCGGCAGCCGCTGCGCTGATCTTCAATCTGGGATTGAAAAACGGCAGGAGAAATGTAGAAAAAATGCTGAATATTTTGGAGAAAGGCAGTATCTCATGAAATATGAACTGATATGTCTTGATATCGACGGAACACTTCTGGACGACGAAAAAAGGCTTCTTCCGGAGGTTAGGGAAAAGGTAAGGCAGGCGGCGGAAAAGGGGATGAAGATCGTCCTCGGATCCGCGCGTATGCCGGCAGGCGTAGAGTCCATCGCAAAAGAGCTTGGACTGGAATGTATCATGATCTGTGACGCAGGGGCGTACATCCTCAAAGGAGAAGAGTGTATCGCCAGCAGGCATCTCTCGGCAGCCTCTATGCGGGAAGTATATGAGGAATATGCGGAAAGGTATGGGCTGAATATGTGGATCTTCCGGGACCGCGACTGGTATATCACCGGGATGGACGACCATATCGCGCGGGAGATCCAGATCATCGGGTATGATCCGCAGACAGTTGATGCAAAAGAGACTGCGGACCGCTGGGAGAAGGAGCAGACCGGACCGAGCAAACTGCTTTTTGCGGCGGAGCCGGAACAGATCCGTCAGATCCAGGGCGAGATCCGGGCAAAATTAAGCCTGGGGACCTGGCCGGATATTGATGTGGCGTGTTCTTCGGACATTTTTTTGGAAATCTTTCCGAAAGGTGTTGATAAAGGGAGCGCTTTGCTGGAAATCTGCAGGGGCCTTAAAATACCGGCTGAAAAGGCGATCGCTTTCGGAGATTCCGAGATGGATATCCCGATGATCGAGACCGCGGGTCTGGGAGTGGCGATGGGAAATGCAGCAGAGAGCCTGAAGAAAAAGGCTGATTTTGTGACAATCACAAACAATGAGGCGGGAGTCGCCTATGCATTGGATAATCTAATACAGATCTGACAGATCAAGGCGCAGTCATTCAGGCTGCGCTTTTTTATAAGTGTCGGATCACAAAATTGCGAATAACTTCTTGACAAAGAAACACACAGTTGATAATATTATTAAAGATAAAACAGATTGCACTCTGTTTTTTGAGTGGGAAAAGGAGAAAACAATGAGAAAGCAGGTATTTTCATTGCTCGTAGACAATAATCCCGGCGTCTTAAGCCGCATATCAGGTCTGTTCAGCCGCCGCGGATACAGCATCGACAGCATTACCGCAGGTATGACGGCTGACCCCAGGTTTACAAGGATCACGGTCGTGTCATCCGGGGATGAGCTGATCCTGTCTCAGATCGAGAAACAGGTCAGGAAGCTTGAGGATGTAGTGGATATCAAGGTACTGAAGGACGGAGAGTCTGTGTACAGGGAGCTGATCATGGTGAAGCTTCGCGCCAATGCCGCACAGAGAGGAGAGATCATCTCCGTTGCCGATATCTTCCGCGCAAAGATCGTGGATGTGGAAGAAGATTCTCTCATCGTGGAGCTCACGGGAACACAGAGCAAGCTGGAAGCTTTCCTTAACCTTCTGAAAGGGTACGAGATCCTGGAACTGGCAAGGACGGGCATCACAGGACTCTCCAGAGGAAGCAGTGATGTCGCTTATCTCTGATCCGGGAAAGCGGCTGACAGGCACAACATGTAACAGCATGTAAAAAAGGCAGGTAGTAAGAGGGCAGAACCTTTCACTATACATATACTGCCGGAAGCTCCGGCAGATTTTAATGATTATTTTAGGAGGAATGCAAAATGGCAGCAAAAATTTATTATCAGGAAGATTGTAACCTTTCCCTTCTGGACGGAAAGACGATCGCGATCATCGGCTATGGCAGCCAGGGACATGCACATGCGCTGAACTTAAAGGAGTCAGGATGCAATGTCATTATCGGTCTTTACGAGGGAAGCAGATCCTGGGCGAAAGCTGAGGCGCAGGGATTTGAGGTGTACACAGCGGCAGAGGCTGCAAAGAAAGCAGACATCATCATGATCCTGATCAATGACGAGAAACAGGCTGCATTATATAAGAATGATATCGAGCCGAATCTGGAAGAAGGCAACATGCTCATGTTTGCTCACGGATTTAACATTCATTTCGGACAGATCGTGCCGCCGGCAAATGTTGACGTTACGATGATCGCTCCGAAGGCTCCGGGACATACAGTAAGAAGCGAGTATCAGGCTGGGAAGGGTACGCCGTGTCTTGTAGCGGTAGAGCAGGACTATACAGGAAAGGCGCTTGACAAGGCTCTGGCATACGGTCTTGCGATCGGCGGAGCAAG
>USKR01000178.1 GCA_900555215.1 uncultured Ruminococcus sp. | reverse complement strand
GATGGGCAATCAAGGCGGGAAAGCCCTAAAATGGCTTCCCGCCCATTTCAATCTTTTTTCCTGTACCACAGGCTTACCATCTTTTCCCGCTTCCTTTTCCGAATGCAGAAACGGCTCTCGCCGTCTTTTACTTCTAAACAGACATATGGTTCAAACAGCTTCCACTCCCGGGCAATGATCCTGGGCTGTCTGCGCTCGATTTCATATATCTCCATCGCCATCTCATAAGTCCCCGGTTCAAACAGGAGGGACAGATCCATGTTGGAATAGCTTCTGTCATATACGTCGCCACGGATCAGGAAATTGGTGATCCCTTCCATGGCTGCCCGGCTGATCGTATGTTCAACCCGACAGGCATCCCTCTCCGCCTCCTGCTGGTCCATCCCGCTGACCATCTGGAAAAACTGGGTCAGTTTATGATGCCGGTCAAGGCACTCTTTTCCTCTCATCTTGCCTATATCAGTCAGGCTGATCAGATCATCTTCCATCTTAATATACCGATGGCTCATCAGGCGCCTGGCAAGGCTTCTCAGATGTGTCTTGTTTTCTCCGGTCTCCATTGCAAAATCAACCAAACGCATCGGCTCCCCGTTCCGCCAGTGCTGATAGATCACTTCGAGAAAATCTTCTTCCATCTCCTCTACATTTTTCGGGACATTCGTGCCGATCTCTCCGGCGGCAGACAGATTTTCATTTTTCTTCATATTCCACTATCCTTTCACGGTTATTCTTGCTCCCCGGCAGTATCCGTACCCTGCGCATCCACACAGACTGCGTGGACTGCAAACCGTCTGCTGTATCCGTCTCCGGTACAGGTGGACAGCGTCATGACCTTATGGCTGCTGTCCGGATGTATCCCGGTGTCGATCAGGGAATCTTCCGCCAAGCCGTCCAGGAACTCCTGATACTCTTTCCCCGGCTCATACCCGATCTTATAGACATCCCCGCCGTTTACTGCATTCTGGCAGGCGAATACCTGATACCGGTAAACCATATTTTCTGTATATAAGGTAAAATACTGGTTCTCGCTCCAAAAGGACTGTTCCTTATATTTATTCAGGCTTCCGAACATGCTCCCGTCCCTCATGTTGTGCCCGTATATGATCGAATAGTAATCAGAGAAGTCCGGCTGGTTCAGCCCTTCAAGGAAAATGCTGCCCGCCGTATGCTCATTGCCATACAGGTCTTTCCGCAGATACTCCGTGTTCTCCCCGGAATACAGCACCGGGTAATCAATCTGCGTTTCTTCCGGATTGTCAGACCGGATCCATGCGATTATGTCCTCATTCTCTCCCCGGAGCTCCTCAAAATTGACAAAAACGTCTGTCAGCCACCAGTCTTCTTTTTCTTCTCCGCCATCTCCCTCCGGCGCTTCCACATAACTGTCACGCAGGTCATCATAGGTTTGGGCTGATCGTAAGTTGTCCAGAAAATCGGGAAGATATATATATTGCGGCTGCAATGGCTGCGATCCCGGCAAGAATAAACAGCAGCCACCGCTTGGATTTTCGCTTTTTCAAAGTTAGTCATTTCTTTCTTTAATTAGATGTATCTAACTGCGGGTTGCAAAATAAGCCGTGTCTCCACGGCTATAGATTAGTATAAAAGACAAATTCGGGCGTGTCAATGGATATTCTGATATAAGACTGGCAGTATATTTGTCAGTCTTATTTTTGTCCTACTATCATTCGGGAATTTCCCAGCATCATCAGCGTGGCTCGGCGATGGGAGCCGAGGGCTTCCTGTGCCGTATCGATGATCCGTACTTCCCGGTATCCCATTTTGCGCAGTCTTTTTGCGAACTCCTCCACGTCCCCGTACATCCGGGGCTTCATGTCGTCGTTAAGGGCAAACACGCCGCCTTTTTTCAGCACACGCAGACTTTCCAGAAGCAGAGCCTGCTTGTCTGTGCCGTTGATATTATGATAGACATAGTTGCTCACTACGGCGTCAAAGGTCTCGTCCGGGAAGTCCAGCTTCCGGGCGTCGCCGTGAAGAAAACTGCAACGTTCATATACGCCCTCGCTCCGGGCATTACTCTCGCACATGATCTGACTGTAATTGTAGACTGCACCCCAGTAATCAATGCCGGTCACTTCCGCCTCCGGCCAGGAAAGTGCCGCCCGGATGGAGAGTGCGCCTGATCCGCATCCTACCTCCAGAAGCGTCCCATTTCCGTCGAAATCCAGGTAAGACAGAAGAACCTCATGGATCTTTTCCATCATACCGCCCCCGCCAAAGGCATACTGCCGCCGGATCCACGTGATCCAGGCAAGCAGGATCAGCACAACCACTGCAGCGATCAGCGCCAGAACCCCGATCAGCCTCATGCCGGGAATAAAATGCGATATGACGCATAAGACTGCCATGAGGACAACCAGTGCACCCACCATATAAAAGACCGGCGCGGACATCCAGTTCCCATAATTTTCTCCGTGTGTGCCGAGTCTGACCGGCTTCCGTTTTCTTTCATTCATCTCCATATCCTGCATTCTCCCTTATCAGATTTGCTGTCTGATCATTTCATTTTTCTCTCTGTCCATAAATCTGGATACCAGCGCCGTCCCCAGCCCTTTCCGGTAATCCTTTCTGGAAGTAATAGCCACCAGCTCCAGATCACATCCGTCAAAAAACTGCTCTTCCCGTTCACGCGCCTGCAAAATAAAGCCGTCCAGCTGTTTCTGAAAGGCCGCGGACAAGCGATACCCTTTCAGATAGAACTTCAGGGACATCCGGCACCAGGCCACATAATGCCTTTTGCACCGGTCAGAATCTGTCTTCATACATTTTTTCATCCTCTATGCTACTCCGTCAGCTATGTCTGCCCGTCGTGGTAAATGATCCTCGATATTTTCTTCCCGTCGCTCAGATAACCGCACCGTCTGGCGCCATCCCGGACGATCTGATCCAGCTTTTCCTTTGGCATCCTGAAAACGGTATCGTCCTCCAGAATGATCTCACATCCGCCTGTTCTTCCTGTGAAGCTTTATAAAAGATCTCTTTGCAGCTTGCACAGTCATTCTCCAGGATAATGTCAATCAGGATCTTCCTCTGCTTTGTGATCCTGCATCCGTTTTCTTTCAGCCTTTCAATAATCTCATCTTTCCTGCTCACGGCGCTTCCCACCTTATACCTGTGAAATACCGACCACTTCGAAGCCTGCCTTTTCTACCGCCTGTTTCAGATCGATATCGTCCACCGTGCGGTCGCAGGAAACTTCTGCGCAGTTCTCTTTCAGGCTCACCTCGGCAGACACCCCGTCAATCGCATTGAGCGCATTGGTCACACTGTTAACACAGTTCTGACAGTGCATGCCTGTAATACGGATCGTGCGCCGTCCGACCACCGGGCCATTGAGCGTCTTCTTTTTCGCTTTTTTCGTTTTCACGCTGCCGGATCCGCCGCCGCAGCAGGCACCCTCTCCTCTGAAATGTTTGATCGATCCCTTTAGTGCAAAGATCAGGATTATCACAACAACAAGTATAATGATTGCGTCAACCATAACTATCCCTCCGTCCCATTTGCAATATTTCCATTGTTTTTGCAATAGCACCGATAAAACACCGATAAAAAATGATACTATATTTTATTTATTCTTTTTCACAGATTAGTATATGCTAACTTTAATTAGAAATCAATAACTCATATATTTTTTATTCATCTTACCTGTCAGATTTTTGATCAACGTGCAGAAAGCGTCCCGCAGAATTCTGCCTTTGTTTAAAAGCTGAATTCTGCGGGGCGCCTCCTTTCTTTCCGTTTTTTAAGTTGTACTAAGTCTGTCGTCTTCTCCTGCCTCTTCCTCCGGCAAAAGATTCCTCATGCTCCTTAAGCTGATCAGCAGTGTGGATGTGTTGTGGAGCAGCGCCGAAGTCGTCGGTTGGAG
>USKR01000177.1 GCA_900555215.1 uncultured Ruminococcus sp. | reverse complement strand
GGCTCAGGTGAAAGAACAGATCCGCTTTATGAAGAAATACAGGCGGCTGATCCAGTTTGGGACATTTTACCGTCTCCAGAGTCCGTTTGACGGAAATACAGCCGCATGGATGGTAGTCAGCGATGACCGCAGGGAGGCACTGGCCGGATGGTACCGCACTCTGGTGGGGGTCAATATGCCCTACACGAGGCTGCGCCTGCAAGGGCTGGATCCTGAGCTGGAATATCACGTAGAGATAGAGGGCTCTTACATGGAAGGACCGTCTGTGCATGCGGCTGCTGCCGGGATGCATTACGGAGATGAGCTGATGCACCTTGGCCTGATCACAACAGACGGTTCCTCCGGAGAGAATGAAGGGCTCCAGAGCTGTGATTTTGATTCCAGGATTTATGTTTTAAAAGCAAACGACCGATAAAACAAAAAGAACTGTTACGAATTTCCAGTTTAAAACCTGCGATCCTCCATATACTAACACCGTAACAGAAAACAAACCGAAAGCAGATGTATGATGACCGGCTGCAGATTAACAGAAGGTTACATACAGATGCAGCCGGGATGATCTGTTGCAAAACACAAGATGCGGCTTGATAGGGCCGCGAAAATGCAAAAGGAGGAAATTGATCATGGCAAGTCGTTCATCTAACAGAGCAGCAGTGCCGGAGGCAAAGGGCGCTCTGGACAAATTCAAGTACGAAGTGGCCAATGAGCTGGGGGTACCGTTATCTGACGGTTACAACGGTGACCTTACTTCCAAGCAGAACGGATCTGTCGGCGGATATATGGTCAAGAAAATGATCGAGCAGCAGGAAAAACAGATGGCAGGCAAATAACAGCTGTATTTCCGTAAGCAGAGGGAAAAGCGCCCGGGATTGACCTGGGCGCTTTTTTCTGATAAAATTTTTTCTATAGTTTACAAAAATTTGACAATTTACAGATTTTAATATAAGAAAGAGGGGTGCCGGTTTATGAGAGTGATCGCCGGAAGCGCGAGAAGCTTAAGGCTTAAGACCTTGGATGGGATGGATACAAGGCCAACCACTGACAGGATCAAAGAGACATTATTCAACATCATCAGCCCGTCTATATTTGACAGTATTTTTCTTGACCTTTTCAGCGGGAGCGGAGGCATCGGGATCGAGGCGCTCAGCCGGGGAGCAAGAGAAGCAGTCTTTGTAGAAAATAATCCAAAGGCAATGGCGTGCATCAAAGAAAATCTTAAATTTACCCGGCTTGAGGCAAAAGCAGCTACCATGACGACAGATGTGATGGACGCGCTTTACCGGCTGGAAGGGGAAAAAGTCTTTGACTTCATCTTCATGGACCCGCCCTATGACCGGGGACTGGAGCGCAGAGTATTGGAATATCTGGCGGATTCCCGGCTGGTGTACGAGGATACCGTGATCATCACAGAGGCATCCAAGGATACCGATTTTTCTTATGTAGAAGACCTTGGGCTGACTGTGATCCGGGAAAAAGTGTATAAGACGAATAAACATGTATTTATTGAGAAGGCAGGAAAGGAAGAAATATGTTAAAAGCGATCTATCCGGGCAGCTTTGACCCGGTTACATACGGGCATCTTGATATCATCCGAAGATCCTCTAAACTTGTGGATGAACTAATTGTCGGAGTA
Source organism: uncultured Ruminococcus sp. (assembly GCA_900555215.1). Classification (GTDB taxonomy): domain Bacteria; phylum Bacillota; class Clostridia; order Lachnospirales; family Lachnospiraceae; genus Mediterraneibacter; species Mediterraneibacter excrementipullorum. The sequence continues at coordinate 2,262 of USKR01000177.1, read as the reverse complement.
TTGTGCAATAAAGCGAAAATGCCGTTGTTTTCTGTGGAAGAACGTGTTAAAATGTTAAAGGAAGTGACGAAAGATCTGGAGAATGTCAGGATCGTTCCGTTTCACGGGCTTCTGGTCGAGTTTGCTGCAGAGATGGGAGCCGGGCTTATCATAAGGGGGCTGCGGGCGATCACTGATTTTGAATATGAACTTCAGATGTCACAGACCAATCATAAACTGGAACCAAATGTTGAGACCATGTTTTTGACGACAGGCATTGAATATTCTTATTTGAGTTCCACCACAGTTAAAGAGATCGCTGCTTTTGGGGGAGATTTGTCACAGTTTGTGCCGGAAGCAGTCGCTGTGGAGCTTAGAAAAAAGATAAATACAAAAGGAGAGTGTAAGAAATGAGCAGCCGTATCGAGCAGATTATCGAAGAAATCGAAGAGTACATCGACCGTGACTGTAAGTTCCAGCCCTTGTCCACAACAAAGATCATCGTAAACAAAGAACATCTGGACGAGCTGCTGAGGGAACTTCGCATGAAGACACCGGATGAGATCAAGCGTTATCAGAAGATCATTGCCAACAGAGACGCCATCCTTGCAGACGCGCAGGCAAAGGCTGATGCCATGATCGAGGAGGCACAGGTGCAGACGACAGAGCTTGTCAGCGAGCACGAGATCATGCAGCAGGCATACGCGCAGGCAAATGAGATCGTTACCCAGGCAACTGCCCAGGCGCAGGAGATCATCGACAACGCTACAAGGGATGCCAATGAGATCCGGATCGGAGCGATCCAGTATACAGACGACCTGCTTGCAAATGCAGAGAGCATCATCGGGCATACACTTGACAGCTATACAACGAAATATGACGGACTGATCAATTCTCTTCAGGAGTGTTATGACACTGTCCGCTCTAACCGGGCAGAACTGGATATCCCGGAAGATGACGGAACCGGATACGGTCAGGATGATACGATTTAGAAAATTAGAAAAGATGAAGATAAAGATATGCCAGGGAGCTGGCTGCCAGAAAGGCAGCCAGCTTTTGTGCGATATAGGGAAAAATAGAAATCCCAGTTCCGCGGAGCATGCAGTTTGTCTGGGCAGCCGCGCAGAAGCCGCCAAAAGAGGTCAGTCCCATGATCAGCGAATATGATAATACCGGATCAGAAATATTCTCGTGGAGCATGACAATTCCGTTCGTGATCTCAAGAGAAGGCAGCGCCGCCTGAATCAGAGGAATGCTGCTGAATTCGCCGAACAAAGCAATCAGTATTGAAAAAGAGATAATATATCCGCCAACTTTTACAATTCCTTCAAAGCTGTCCATCATACAAGAGTCAAATGCTGCAAAATCAAGCCCATTTCCGGCGTGACGGCCATTTCCTTCCGGAGAGTGGAATCTCTTTTCTCCATGCAGGTAGAACCTGCGGAAAACAAAGCTCAGAAGGACAGGGGCGCCGAACAGGATCAGAAGGCTCGGGACAGTCAGTTCTTCTTTCCCCAATGTTTTCCATACAATAAAATTCATAATGAACGCAGGGCTTGTATTATTGCAGAAGGACAGCAGATAACAGGCTTCGTTTTTAGTGATCCTGCCCGAGTGCAGAAGATCAGCGGCCACCTTCGCGCCCATAGGATATCCGCAGAGGAAACCTGTCAGGACGGCGAAAGCTCCGTTCCCGGAAGTGACAAAGATCCTGCCAAGAGCTTTTCCGAAGATTCCGGATATTACAGAAAGCCCTCCGCCTGCCATCATGAGACCGGAGACAAGCATAAAAGGAAAGAGCGTCGGAAAGACGTTCTGAAACCAGAGCAGAAGCCCGTCCTCAGCACCGGAAAAGACTGCCCGGGGCGAGAAGAGCATGGAGAAAAAGAGCAGCACAGCAATCATTCCGGGCGTGTATTGTCTCAGAGAGCGCTGTTTCATCCGAGTCCCTCCTCTGGTATCGTTATTTCAGATATATGACAGAAGAATGATCGATATGCGTGGATCATATAGTGTCATAGAGCATTTCTAAAAGGAGAATCCCTTGAAAAGATCCCTGAAGAAGATCGGAAGATATAGCGTTATTTTATTTCTGCTGGTATTTTTTGCCGGCATCTGGATCCCAAGGCTTGAATATGGAAGCGAAAGGAGCCGCCTCTCCGAAGATATCCTGTCTTCGGAGGGGTTTCGCAGGCAGACTGTTTCCGGGGAGGCAATGGAACAGGTCCGAAAGATGGACGCGCCCGGAGAGGCGCTTGCCGTATACTGGCTGGAAAGCAATTT
>USKR01000176.1 GCA_900555215.1 uncultured Ruminococcus sp. | reverse complement strand
TTTCGTAGTTTTTGTTGCCATGGAGCCCCGGAGCCGAAGCCACCCACACCCCCGCGCAGAATACGTCTTCGACATCCCGCTCCGATGTTTTCGGATGATATACTCTATCGTAGCTCCCCGGCAAATCCAGATCCCTCACTCTCTGCGTCTGAGGATATCATACACTTCCGGCGTCTCGCTCAGTTCTACCCACAGCACCTGTTTTGAGTGGGGCGCGCTCTCCTGCTCTTCCCCGTCTGCATTTAGGATGCGCTTTACTTCCACTTCCACATTATCCCCGCAGGGCTTCATGATCTCAATGCGCTCACCCACAGAGAACTTGTTTCGCTGCTCGATCCTGCAGAGTCCGTCTTTTATCTCTCCTGCAATACCGAGATAGGTGTATTCTTTATTGTACGTATTGCTGTCATAAATCTGGGTGGTTTCATCCGGCTTTCCGAAGAAAAAGCCTGTGGTGAACTGCCTGTAAGTACAATTTGATATCTGATCCAGATACCAGGGCATATTCTTCCTGTACAGCTCCGGATCTTTCTGGTAATCATCGATAGCTTTCCTGTATGTGCGCGCCACAGTCGCCACATAGAGAGCGGTCTTCATCCGCCCCTCGATCTTCAGACTGTCAATCCCCGCGTCGATCAGCTCCGGTATATGCTCGATCATACACAGATCCTTGGAGTTAAAAATATATGTTCCCCTCTCATTTTCATAGACAGGCATATATTCGCCCGGTCTCGTCTCCTCCACCACCGCATATTTCCATCGGCACGGATGAGTGCACGCCCCCCGGTTCGCGTCCCGTCCCGTAAAGTAATTACTCAGAAGGCACCGACCGGAATAGGAAATACACATTGCTCCGTGGACGAAAGTCTCGATCTCCAGGTCTGCCGGGATATTTGCCCGCAGTTCCTTGAGTTCCTTCATGGACAGCTCCCTGGCGGACACGACCCTGCTTGCCCCCTGGCGGTACCAGAAATTATATGTCCCGTAATTTGTATTGTTCGCCTGGGTGCTGATATGGCGTTCGATCTCCGGGCACACCTCTTTTGCAATATCAAACACGCCCGGATCCGCAATGATCAGGGCGTCCGGTTTTATTTCTCTCAGCTCTTCAAAATATTCGCGCACTCCCGGCAGATCGTCATTGTGAGCCAGGATATTCGCTGTGACGTAAACCTTCACACCGTGCTCATGCGCGAACCCGATCCCTTCCTTCATTTCTTCCATGGAAAAATTCTTTGCCTTTGCCCGCAGCCCAAACGCCTCGCCGCCGATATATACAGCATCCGCCCCGAAGATGACCGCAGTCTTCAAAACTTCCAGGCTGCTCGCCGGGATCAATAATTCAGGATGTCTTCCCATTTTCTGCCTCCTGTCTTTTTGTTTTCTCCGTCTCCGGTTCTCTCATAGCAGACTCAGACCGCTTCACACTCACCGCCGCTCCGTCTCCCAATGGGATAATGGATGTCACCAGAGCGTCATTGTGTTTCAGCTCATACAGATACTCTCTCATGCGGGCATGGATCGTCCGGTTGCGGCGCTCCACCGCAAACCGCGATTCTATCACTTCTCCGTCCTGCATCACATTGTCAGAGACAAGCACGCCTCCTTCCGGCAGGAGCCGCAGAACTTCCGGAAGGTAATGGATATACTGTCCTTTTGCCGCATCCATAAAAATAAAATCATAGGGCCCTTCCAGTGTCTTCAACACTTCCGCGGCATCCCCTTCTATGAGGGTGATCTTCTCTTCTTTCCCTGCCCGCCGGAAATTCTCCAGGGCCGTCGGAATCCTTTTTTCATAATTTTCAATCGTTGTTATCCTGCACCCTTCAGGGGCATATTCACTCATCAATAACGCAGAGAAACCTACGGCAGTTCCGACTTCCAGAATGCGCATAGGTTTTCGGATCAAAAGGAGCGTCTTGAGGAAGCTCTGCATCTCCCGCCTTATGATAGGAACGGAAGAAGCAAGAGCCTCCTTCTCGATCATCTCCAGTATTTCACTGTTCCTGGTGTCAAGCGAATTGATGAATGTAACGATACGTTCATCTACTATCATATCTTACACATCTACATCCATGATGATCGGGATCACCATGGGTTTCCTCTTTGTCTTTTTCCAGATATAGTCATTCATAGCATCGCGGATCACAAGCTTGATCTTGTTCCAGTCTGTATGGCGGCCGCCCAGACATTTATCCAGAGCGTCTGAAACAGCCTTTCTCGCATCCTCCATAAGCTGTTCGGATTCTCTTACGTATACGAATCCGCGGGATACGATATCCGGACCCGCAAGAAGACGGTTTGTCCGTCTCTCAAGCGTCAGCACTACGATAATTATGCCATCCTCTGCAAGATGCTGTCTGTCGCGGAGAACGATATTCCCCACGTCACCCACTCCAAGACCATCCACAAGAACCGCGCCTGTGTGTACCTTGTCCACGACCTTGGCAGAATCATCGTCCAGCTCCAGCACGTCTCCTGACTGGATGATAAATACGTTCTGCTTGGGAATTCCCAGTGATTTTGCCACCTCTGCATTGGCTTTCAGATGACGGTATTCTCCGTGAACCGGGATCGCGTATTTCGGTTTTACAAGCGAATAGATCAATTTCAGTTCTTCCTGACAGGCATGCCCTGATACATGGGTATCCTGGAAAATCACTTCCGCCCCTTTTGCAGACAACTCATTGATCACGCGTGAGACAGATTTCTCATTGCCCGGGATCGGGTTTGAGCTGAAAATGATCGTGTCATTAGGCTGGATCGTAACTTTACGGTGAACGTCCGCAGCCATCCTTGACAGCGCCGCCATGGACTCTCCCTGGCTCCCGGTTGTGATGAGCACCATCTTCTCCGGCGGATAATTCTTCATCTCGTCGATCTCGATCAGGGTGTTCTCCGGAAGATGCAGATATCCCAGCTCAGATGCTATAGAGATGATGTTTACCATACTCCGTCCTTCCACAACGACTTTTCTGTGATATTTATATGCCGAGTTAATGATCTGCTGCACGCGGTCCACGTTTGAGGCAAATGTAGCGATGATCAGACGTGTATTCTGATGCTCGGCGAATATGTGGTCAAATGTGATTCCCACGGTGCGCTCAGACTGTGTAAAACCCCGTCTCTCTGCATTGGTACTGTCAGACATAAGCGCCAGTACGCCTTTTTTCCCGATCTCAGCAAACCTCTGAAGATCAATGGCATCCCCGAATACCGGCGTATAATCTACCTTGAAGTCTCCTGTGTGGACGACCACGCCTGCCGGAGAGTAGATGGCAAGAGCTGAGGCATCCTGGATGCTGTGGTTCGTTTTGATAAACTCGATCCTGAATTTTCCCAGGTTGATGGACTGCCCGTGCTGCACGACCTTGCGCTTTGTGCTGCGCAGAAGATTGTGCTCCTTTAACTTGTTCTCAATGATGCCCATCGTAAGCTTTGTGGTATAGATGGGCAGGTTAATCTCCTTCAGCACATAAGGCAGCGCCCCGATGTGGTCTTCATGTCCATGGGTAATGACAAAGCCTTTCACCTTGGACGCATTGTCTTTTAAATATGTCACGTCCGGGATCACAAGATCGATCCCCAGCATATCGTCCTCCGGGAAAGCCAGACCGCAGTCCACGACAACAATACTGTCTTCATATTCGAAGGCAGTGATGTTCATACCGATCTGCTCCAGGCCGCCCAGCGGTATGATACGTAATTTTCCTTTTTTCTCTTTCTTCAAAAAATAAACACCTCCATATTTTTTTATGTATTTCCTTACTTCCGGGCACAAAAAGAACAGCAGGATCAGCAGCTGCTTTTCTCATTTTTCATACATTCTCTGCACAGACCGAAAAACTTCAGTTCATGATCCAGTACATGAAATCCCGCAGTCTTCTCGATATGAC
>USKR01000175.1 GCA_900555215.1 uncultured Ruminococcus sp. | reverse complement strand
GCCGTTACGTTACAACCCCTGTCAAGATGCTCGATCTCTGTGCCGCTCCCGGTGGCAAGCGCTGCGAAAAGATTTGTAAACAGGATCATGATATTATCTACCAGAGAGACCCCTGACACAGCCGCTTCCCCCACGCTCGCGACCATAACTGAATCTGCCATTCCTACCAGCACAGCCAGGAACTGTTCTACGATCAACGGCAGGATCAATGCCGCCAGCGCTTTGTTTGTAAAAAGAAGACGTTCTCTCCCTATAACCATTTTATCCCTCATGCCGCTCATCCCCTTTTCTTTTGTCGATCCCGATTCTTCACACATTATACGTCCCGGCTGTCCATTACTCAAGGAACGATATTTACTGTTTTCAGGACATAATCTACCGATATTTACTCCCTTCCTTCACGCATCCTGCAGGCGCAAAAAACCCGGCATATTCATTATACGCCGGGACATGTTGCATTCTTAATTTTCAGACAACCTTTCACAGATAATTTTAATCCTTACGCAGCATACTTCAAAAGTTCTGTCTCAAGCTCTTCTCCGTCTGCTGTATGCATCTTCAGTTCAAGTATGCTGTTGAGTCCAAGATGCATAATACCAAGCAATGATTTTGCATCAACTACGACTCTGCCTCTTCTGACGTCAACATCAAATTCATACTTGGAGACTGTATTTACGAATTCAACGATCTCATCCGGAGTTTTGAACGTAAGCTTCATTTCGCTCATTATTCATCTCACCTCTTTTTCCTAAACGCCGCTCTCCTGCCTGTTGGATAAAAATATCGGCATACCGGGGCTCTCCGTTTAACGCCCTCAATACTACCACAATTTTCCTGCGCAGAAAGGGGGAATTTTTTAAAAAAAGTGACTTTTTTTAATGGTTCTGCCCCGTTTGAGAAAAGCATTCTCAGTGAACCGCCTTCCTGAATTCCGTTGGGAGCATACCGACTTCTTCCTTGAAAACCCTGCTCATATATTTCGGATCTGTGTATCCCGTCAGCTCCGCGATCTGATTAAGCTTCAGCCGGGTCCCTGCCAACAGTCCTTTGATTCTTTCTATTCTCAAAGTTCTGACCGTTTCAGCAAATCCCATTCCAGTCTCTTTCTTAAACTGTGCGCTCAGATATTCTTCTGAGACATACAGCTGCGCCGCGATCTCCTCCAGCCTGACGCCCTGGTCATAGTATTTTCTCACCAGCTGTACTGCTTTTCGCACCAAAGCGCTTAACTCCGCATCGCCTTCCTCTTCAAACGCATCAAAATTCATTACGTTAAAAAATTCTTCCATTGCGGCCCGAATCTGTCCCCAGCTGACCGCCTCTGCGATCAGCTGCATACTGTACTGCACTCTCAACTCTGATTCAACTTCATACTGCGTCTTATATGCGCCCAGCATAGACATATCAAACCGCATCAAGCATTCCTTTATCTCCCGCGGGTTGTACGGTTCTGCACGGAAAAAATCATAGAGACGATAATAACATTTTTTTATTTCCTCGCCATTCATGGCAAGCACCGCCTGCCGCACCTGAGCCTCCAGCTCTGCAGGATATTTCAAAGGCATAACATCAAGAGCCTCCACATCCTTCCGGCGGATGATCTCCCCCCGGTCAAAAAGCAGGTTCCACTCCCTGATCTGTCTCATACTCCTCAGCACAGCCGGAAAGCCTTCCATATGTTCTGTCTCTTCCCATAAGCATGCAATCTCTCCACGTACACTCCCGCTCAGCGCAGGGACGATCTGCTCCCGAATGACAGCAAACTCATGGTCAAATGACAGTGCCTCTTCTGCACGGTTTGCATTCGGGGACTTTTCTGCTTCGGAGCCCCTGCCGGTCCGGTAGACAGCAGCCGCCACCAGATGCCATGTATCAATGGGAACGGCGCAGACAGAAAAACCTTTCCCCGTTCCCGCGTTCTCCAGTATTACGCGGACCATTTCCCTTTGTTCTGCATATCCGCCTCCAAGCCATACAACAAACAAAGCCCCCGGATCCTCCAGTGTAAATCCAAACTTCTCCCTGGTCATTTGATGAAATTTCCGGTCCGGAAACACTTGTCCATTCAGACAGCCTGTAAAGATGTTTTCTACTGTAAAAGCCTTCCCAAGCGCCTGCTGTTCCTCAATTTTCTCCCTGACCTGACTGACAGCTTTTCTCAGCTGCAACGGTCTGACCGGCTTGAGCATATAATCATCTACTCCCAGAGTAATCGCCTGGCGAGCATGTTCAAAATCCGTGTCCTCAGTGATAATAATCACCCTGGCATAAATCTTTTCAGCGCGGAGTCTGCGGAGCATTGTCAGCCCGCTCATCCCCGGCAGCCGGATATCCATGATAACAATCTCCGGCATTTCTCTACGGATAAGCTCATATCCCTCCCTGCCGTTCCTTGCCATACCTGCTATAACAGCTTCCGGGCATGCCCTCTTTACAGTCTTTGAAATTATCTCCCGGGTCCGTTCATCGCTCTCCACGATCACGATCTTCATCTGCAGCCTCCTTACCGAATAGCATTTGTCAAAAACAGTATATCACAGATATCACAGCATTTGAAACAGATACAAAAGCAGCCCTGCTTTATATATAAGCCGGACCGCCTTTGTCCTTCATGAAGTTTCTTCTCCTATCCATGCTGATGAAGATACTTTTCTCTTGTAGCCATCCCTCCTCTGATATGTCTCTCTGACTTATTCATATCCAGCACCTTGCGCGCCTCACGCGCCAGTGAGGGGTTGATCTGGAGGAGCCGTTCGGTGACATCTGGTGGTGTCAAGTTAGGAACAAAAAAAATAAGATTTATCTCTCTATACAAGTTTAAAATCAAACAAATCGCTATCAAACTTAATAAAGATTTTTCCCACAATTCTATTCCACTCAGCGTCATTAATTCCTGAATTAACTCTTAAGTTCTCAAGCACTATATTCTCAGAAAAAAATAACCTATGCTTTGTAATTCTTGGCATATCCTGATCTGGCTTTGAAAAGATTATAAGTCTTCTTTTATCTGCACCCTGAAGCCATTTACAAATATAATTCCACCACATCTTATCTGTAGCACCTAATGACATTCCAAATATACAAACTGCTACACTAGAATCAATATAACTCCGAACAGTCTGTATTTTATCGTTGCCAAATCTTTTATTAACTTCTGCCTTCACTAATAATTGTCTATACCAAGGATTCTCTTGAAATTTTTGATTTGAAATTTGCTTTGTATCATTTACTCCAAGTATAAGTTCTTCTTGAATCGTACCATGAATATGTATTACATCTCCAAGTGAATGAGTATAATTCGTAGCATTATCCGCTTTATGATTTCCAAAATCTTTAGGAATTAACTTTTTCGTTATTTCGACACATTTATCCAACGCATTCGTATAGTTAAAGCAGATAAATGAATATGTTATCGAATCATGTAATGTATAAATCAATGATTCCATAAACCGTTGTTGCTCTACTGTCAATTCTTTTTGAAATCGTAATAATGATTGTTGCATTTTATTAGCAATTGTTTTTTCCATTTCAGTAGAAATTTGAATCCGTTCCGTTTGACTCTGGAGATAGTCAGCAAGAGCATTCTCTAACTTTTCCTCACTTGCCCAAAATGCATCTTCCGTTCCGTCCTCAACTTTTGCTGTAAAATTTCCAAGTCCACTTTCTAAATCTGACCATAATTCATAATTCTTATCTATAGACTTCGCTAACATATCATCCGGATAGTGTGACAAATAATACTTATAAAAATCTGAATATCTTGTATCTAAACCAACATTAATATCAAAACCATTCCCTATAAAAAATGTTATTCTTCTCATTTGTCATATTTCCCTTATCCAAATCATTAAATTTATAAATATATCTTTATTCTATATCTTTATCTTTCTTATCAACATCACGATTACGTTTTCGCTTATTCTTTTT